>JABDII010000083.1 GCA_013003805.1 Gemmatimonadales bacterium | reverse complement strand
CACCCATGCTCCCTTCCCGAGCGAGCGTGAAGGTGATGCTTCCTTCCTTGGTGTAGCGAACGGCATTCGACGCCAGGTTGAGCAGGATCTGGCGCACCCGGGCCGGGTCACCGAGCACTCGGACGGGCCCGTGGTGTTCCGCACGGACGGCAATGTCCTGCCCTGCCGCCATGTCGATCGTGATTTCTTCCACCTCTCGCACCACCTCCGCGAGATCGAACGCGCGACGCTCGATTGACAGTTGCCGGTTCTCCCCGCGCGCGATGAGGAGCAGGTCCTCGACCATCCGGCCCATGCGGTCCACTTCCCGGCCCGTTGCGGAGAGTGCCTCCTCGATCTCCTCGGCCGCTCGACCCTCGGCCAATGCCCACTGGACCTGCGCGCGCAGATGGGTGAGCGGGGTCCGGAGCTCGTGGCTCGCATCGGCCGTAAACGCCTCGAGCGCCGTGTGGGAGCTCTCGACCCGATCGACCATGCGGTTGATCGCATCGGCCAGTCCGGTCACCTCGGCCAGCCCGGTGGGCACCCCTACGCGCCGGCTCAGGTCTCGAGGCCCGATGTCTTGGGTCTCCTCGACGACCCGACCCAGCGGGGCAAGAGCCCGCTCCACCGTACGGTTCGCCCCCCGCTTGGCGGCGAGTGCGGCGATCGGTAGGAGCAAGAGCGCTCCCAGCGACAACCCAAGCAGCGCGAAGAGGTAGGGACGCCTGCTCCCGGCCACGTAGATGTCGAACTCACCGGTACTACGGTGGAGCACGTGGAATCGCCAACGCCCCCGTTCCGCGATCGATTGGAGTAGGGTGCGCCGCACTTCGTCGGGCGTGGTGCCGATCTCGCCGCCGGTTTCGATGCGCTTGGCGGGCATCGTCGGCGAGAGGAAGTAGACCGAGGGCCCCCCCGTGGCCTCCACAGTCGGGACCGTCCGTGTGATCAGGAACCGATCGCCCATGCCCAACAGCTGATCGGCCAGCATGGCCGGAGCGACAGTCGTCGGCGCCGCTCCCGGGTCCACATAGAGTCCGAGGAGGGATTCGATACCGTCGGCCGACTGTTCGAGGGAGCGTCGGAGCGCGATCTCACTCACCAGCGTGAAGGCGAGGACGACCAGGACCGCATAGGCGGCGAGTGTGCTCCATACCAGCCGGTCGAATCGCCGAGTGAGGACGACGCCGAGCCGTGGCTCGCTCACGTGGCCTCCAGTCGATAGCCAACGCCCCTGATCGTTCGGACTGCGGCGCCGCTCGACTCGAACTCCACCTTCTTCCGAAGGTAGTTCACGTACACGTCGACCACGTTGGTTTCCGGGTCGAACTGGTAACTCCACACCGCCTCAGCGATGCGAGAGCGGGAGAGGGTGCGGCCGGCATTACGCATCAAGAACTCCAGCAGGGCAAACTCCCGGGGCGTCAGGTCGACCGTGCGGTCGCCGTTCATTACCTGTCGTTTCAACGGGTCCAGGGTGACTTGCCCCACTCTGAGTGTGGTGTCCTCGTGTCGCAGCTGGGCACGCCGAATGAGTGCCACGATTCGCGCCAGGAGCTCGGGCAAGTCGAAGGGCTTGGTGACGTAGTCGTCGGCACCGCCCTCGAGGCCACGCACCCGGTCGTCCAGTTCGTGCTTGGCCGTGAGCAGTAGGATGGGAGTAGTGACTCCGTGTCCACGGAGGTGAGTTGTGACCTCGAAGCCGTCCTGGCCGGGCAGCATCACGTCGAGCACGATGCAGGCGTAGTCCGAGCCGAGGGCGCGGTCCAGCGCCTCGTCGCCGGAGGCCTCCTCATCGACGGTGTATCCCTCCTCTTGGAGGGCCTTCTTGAGGAAGCGCCGCAGGTCACGGTCGTCCTCGACGAGGAGGATCTTCATGACCGGAAGCTAGGGTGCGTTGTTGTGGATGGGCAACGCCGGCCCTCGATTATGAGTGGATTCTAATACCATCGTGACGTGGCTACGTGGCTGACACGGAGGTGACCGATCCGATGTGCCTCTCTTGACAAGAGGCTACGCCGGCAGACTTTGGGATGACACCGTCTGGCGACCCGATAGTATGGGCCGGACAAGAGGAGAGCGGATCATGAGGCATGCACACAAGATCGGCGCGGTGTTCTACATCCTGTGGGGCCTCATCCACGTGCTGGGTGGCGCGATAATGTTTCAACGCATCTCGGCCGACGGGGCCATGGGCGGGGCTGCGGTCATGGCACCCGTGGTGCCGATCGCCGAGCAGGCGCCGATTCCGATGGGCCTGGCCGACGGCGTCTTCCTCTATCACGCCTGGAACATCCTCTGGTTCGGGCTCTTCGCCATCGTGGTCGCGGTGCTGCTCAACTGGAAGAACAGCCGGTTGGGATACTGGGCTAACTTCGCCGTGCTCGGCGCCGCTGAAATTGGCTTGATTGCCGCCATGATCTGGCCGGGCCACATGAAGGCGGGGCCGGATACCCTCTCGGGGCTGGTGCTCTGGGCTTTGGGTGTCCTGTTCACCACCATGGGGTATCTCAAGGTTGGCCGAGCGGCCATCTAGCCGGCACGAAAAAGCCCCGTCGGACATCCGAAGGGGCCTATGCAAGAGAGCGCATCCGAACCCTACTTGAGTCCGATCTTCTCCAGCAGCGTGCCGAAGCGAGGATCCGACCGGAGAGGATCGGCGGCAGGATCGGAGTTGATGCCAGCTAGGCTGCCCGGCTCTTCCTCGTAGGCCCGATCCAAGTACTCGAACGCCCGATCCAGTTCACCCAATGCCGCGTACACGAGCGCGACCTCCTTGATCGGCACCCCAAGTTTCTCGGCAGCCACTATGGCCTCCAGAGCTTTCTCACGCTGTCCCGATAACGCGTAGGCCCATCCCAAGCCCGCCGGAAAGTATGGATCCTCGGGATTCAGCTCCATGGCCTTCTTGGCAGCGGCGATTGCCTCTTCATGCCGTCCAATCATACCGTTTGCCATGCCCAAGTAGTAGAACGCATCGGGGTGGTCGGGCTCCAGCTGAATGAGCTTCTCGGATTCCTCGATTGCCTTCTGATATTCTCGTGCGAAGGACAATGCGCTCAGGAGGCTGAAGCGATACCGCACCGAGAGTGGGTCCAGCTCCACGGCCCTGCGCCGTTCTAGGATCCCCTCGTCGTGGCGGTCGAGCAGACCGAGCAGATTTCCCAATCGGTCGTGCGCCGACGCGTCGCCTGGGTTCAACTCGAGCGCCCGGCGAAATTCCTGCTCGGCTTCCTCGAACCGCAATTCCTGGATCAAGAGCCACCCCAGGGAGGCGTGCGCCTCTGCCATCAACGGGTCCAACTCGAGTGCCCGCTCGACTGCTTGTCTAACAACCGGCAGCACCTCGGCTTCCTGCAGGTAACCATTCCTCAGGAGGTTCAAGTAGACATCCGCGAGCCCCGCGTAGGCCTGGGCGTACCCGGAGTCCGCCGCAATCGCCTGACGGAACAACTGACCTGCTCCCTCGAGCCCGTCCCGCGCCGTTGACTTGTTGTTGAAGAGATACCTGCCGCGGGTGTACAGGTCGTATGCCTCCAGGCTCTCCGTCGGTTTCTTCTCGATCTGCGCGGCCACCCGCGGTGCGAGCGTCGCCTTGAGCGCCCCCGCGATCTTCTGTGCCAGGTCGCTCTGAATCGCGAAGATGTTGGCTGCGGAGAGCGCCTGATCGTACGTCTCGGCCCAGAGGTGTTCGTCCGTTTTCGCATCGATCAGCTGCGCGCTGACGCGCACCCTGTCCCCCGCCCGCTGTATGCGGCCCTCGAGCACCGTCGCCACCGCGAGTTCCTCACCGATCTGGCGGATGGTCTTCTGCGTGCCTCGGTACTGCATCACTGATGTCCGGGAGATGACCTTCAGCGAGCCGATCTTGGAAAGCTGCGTGAGCAGATCGTCATGCACACCGCTGGTAAACGACTCGCTCTCGTCGTCGGTGCGGGCGCTGGCAAACGGGAGCACCGCAATGGAGCGTCGATCCGCCGTGGCGACCTCCGCTGTTGCACCACCCCGACCGGAAATCAACCATCCGGTTGCCACGACTCCCCAGAGCGCAAAGGCCAGTACCCCGCCGCCGATCGCATTTCGCCACGTGACCCAGCGCGCGAGCCCCCCGCCACCGGCGGGACCCCTCGCCGCCCGTTGTCGTTCGTGATGTCTGGCGAGCAGCAGAATGGGGAAGCCCAGGCCCAACAACACCACGGCGCCGACAAACAGCCAATCCGGTAGCCCGAGCAGGCGCACCAGCCCGAAGGCGATGAGCAGCACCGCCGCTCCCGCGATGCTGAACACGGCGGCGACACGCGACGGCGGTGGGGCGGCCTGAGCCGGGGTTGCCAGTTGTTCCAGCACCCGCAACAACTCTTCCGCACTCTGCCACCGGTCGGCCGGGCGCTTCTCCAGGCATCGCATCACTACCTCGGCTGCCGCCGCCGGCACCGTAGGCCGGTGCCGGGTCACGGGTGCCGGCTTCTCGGCCACTTGCGCCGCCACGACCTGCTGTGCCGTGG
>JABDII010000279.1 GCA_013003805.1 Gemmatimonadales bacterium | reverse complement strand
GTGCGGCGTTCGGGGTCGCATTCATCGTTGGGCCGGCGCTCGGTGGGTTCAGTTCCCGCTGGGGAGAGGCGGCGCCTGGCCTGGTTGCTGCAACGTTGAGTGGAGTGAATTTCTTCGCCGCGCTCTTCCTTTTGCCCGAGACCCGCGCCGTCGCGGACCGCTCCACTATTCAGGCCAGGGCCCGATGGTCAACCTTGCTGGCTCCGCTCGGCATCATATTTCTCGAGACCTTCGCGTTCACGGTCATCTATGCGGTTTTCCCCCTCTTCGGTGAGCGGATCCTGGGTTTCGATCGAGAGGGAATCTCGTATCTCTTTGTATTCATCGGAGTCATCACGGCCGTCGTGCAAGGCTGGCTGGTAGGCACGCTCGCGCCTCGATTCGGCGAGCCGCGCGTCATGGTCGTGGGTTGTCTGTTGCTGACCGTGGGGTTGGCGCTCTTGCCACTGAGTGCTGCTGCCGGGGTTCCCCCCGCGTGGAGTCTTCCGATGCTCCTCGGTGTCCTCGCGTTGGTGTCCGCCGGTACCGGGCTCGTGGCGCCCACCGCCGCTAGCTATGTCTCGCGGATCACGAAACCGGAGGCCCAGGGTCACGCGCTCGGACGGCTCCAAAGCTCGGGGGCGATGGCCCGGGTGGCCGGACCGATGCTCTTGGGGTTGGTGAGCGATCTCTCGGTGGACAGCAGCCCCTTCTTTGCCGCTGCGGGGGTAGCACTGCTCGCGCTGCTCGTGGCGGGTGGGACCGCCCGCGGGCGACCTATTCCGGGGTCGAAAAGATCCGATTCCAGCGCACGTCCGTAATGAACTTCAGCGGCCGCCAGCTGTTCTGATCGTAACTGAAGTAGATCAGCAGCGGTCGACCCCGCACATTCTCGCGGGGCAGGAAGCCCCACATTCGGCTATCGTGCGAGTTATCCCGACTGTCCCCCATGACAAAGTAGGAATCGGGTGGGACGGTGATCGGCCCCCAATCCTGCAGGTCGGGGTAATAGGTCGCGGTGTCGCTGGTCACCACATGGGGTAACTGCCACTCACGCATTCGTTGCCGCTGAAAGGGATCGGCGGATGGCAACGGATCCGCGTGCAAGGCGTAGGGCTCCTGCGTTCTCCGGCCGTTCCGGATGAGTTGGCCTCCCTCCATCGAAAGGGTGTCCCCTGGTAAGCCAATCAGTCGCTTGACGACCTTGATGTCTTCCTCGACCGAATCAAACACGATGAGGTCGCCGCGGCGGGGTTCCCGAACAGCTGGCAGGCGCTTGTTGATGAGCGGGACCTCGGCGCCGTAGAGCGCCTTGTTGACGAACAAGAAGTCCCCAATCATCAGGGTGTTTTCCATGCTGCCGGATGGAATCCGGAAGGCCTCGATCAGAAAGGTCCGGAGAAAGAACCAGACCACTAGGGCCAGGGCAATAGACTTCACCCAGCCCCAGATCCAGGGCACGAATCCCGATTCCTTCGCTGCCGCTTTCTTCATGGCCTCATCCTACCACATGGTGCTCAGGTGTAAGGTTCAGTCAATCCAATCGGCGATGAACAGATTGGTCTCCCGTGCTTCTTCCCCATGTCGATTCGACGCCCAAACCAACCTCGACCCGTCAGGGCTGAACATGGGGAACGAGTCGAACTCGCCGTGGTAGGTCACCCGCTCCAATCCCGTGCCGTCGATGCCAACGAGATAGAGATTGAAGGCGCGCCCGCCCTGGCTCTCGTGATTTGAGGCGAAGATGATACGCTGCCCATCTGGGTGGAAGAACGGAGCAAAGTTGGCGCCTCCCAAGTTCGTGACCTGCCGGGCGTCGCTCCCGTCGGCATTCGCCACCCAGATCTCGAGGCTGCCCGGACGGACCGTGCGCTGTTCGAGCAGGCCGACATAATCCGCCGAGTCGGCGGCCGTCTCGGGATATCCCGCACGCCACACGATCATGCTGCCATCGGGGGAAAAGAACGCACCGCCGTCGTAGCCGACCCGGTTCGTCACCCGCACGAGATCGGAGCCATCTACGTTCATCGTGTAGATATCCAGATCGCCATCCATGGTGCTGGTGAAGATGATCCGGGACCCGTCCGGAGAGAGCGTCGCCTCGGCGTTGTACGTCCCGTTGTCGGTCAATTTCCGAAGATCACTGCCATCGGACGCTGCGGTATAGATCTCGAAGTGTCCGATCGGCCAGACGTATCCCTGCGAATGATCCGGTGGGGCAGGGCAGGCGGCAGCATGCTCGAACGTCGAACTGTACAAGATCCGCCGATCATCGTCATAGAAGTACCCGCACGTGGTCCGCCCCTCACCATTTGACACCCGGCGAAGACCGGTACCGTCTGCATTGATGACGTACTGTTGATCGCAGCCTTCGGAGACATGCTCCTGTCGTTGGAAGATGATTTGCTGTCCCGACTTGGAGAAATAGCCTTCCGCGTTGTTGCCGCCAAAGGTCAGCTTTTGGATGTTTTGCAGATGCGCTTCCCCGGGCTCAGGATCGACGAACACCCCCTGAGGGACAGCAGCCTGCTCGGGTGCCCCACAGGCTGCCACAACCACGACCATGCCGAAGCCCAAACCTTGAAGTCGCCGGCCAATACGCATTCCGTTCATCCTTTCAACGCCGCGAGTACTTCGCCCGCGTGTTCTTTCGGTTTCACTCTTTCAAAGACCGTGAGTATTGCGCCTCGTTCATCGATCACAAACGTCGTCCGGAAGATACCGTGGTACTTCTTCCCATACATCGATTTCTCTCCCCACACCCCGTACGCCTCCGCGACACCATGATCGGGATCAGCGAGAAGCGTGAACGGAAGATCGTACTTCGCCTTGAATTTGCGGTGTGACGCCACGCTGTCGGGAGACACCCCGAGCACCACGGCTCCAGCGCGAGTGACGGCCTCCCAGTTGTCCCGGAATCCGCACGCCTCGGTCGTGCAACCGCTCGTATCGTCACGGGGATAGAAGTAGAGGACGACCTTTTTCCCCAGGTACCTCTCCAAGGTCACATCCGCGTCACTCTCAGACGCGAGAGTGAACGCCGGGGCGGCATCGCCTGGCTTGAGCATGACCCTCCGAGTGGTGGCGGCCTTGGGCACTCTACGGGAGCTCTATCATAGGGGTTTCCGTCCACTGGCGAACCCGCACGATGGGGGAGTCTCGGCCTTGACGCAAGTCGCGATCGAGCAGGTTCCAGGCGGCCACCCCGTCGACTGAAGCCGGCTCCAGTAGATAGGCCGCGAGCACCCCCAGGCGCTGCGCCGTGGGCACGAAAAACCAGCCCGGAGCGGCCTGCCAACCCGATCTTGGCTTCCACTCGCCCCCGAGCCGGACCATCCGGTGGCCCTGGAACGCTCTCCGTGACACGGTGAGGCTATCGACCTCAAACGCCTCAACGGTTCCCTGCCAGGGATGCCGGAGTTGGGCCACGCGAATCCCTTGGCGTCGCAGGAGCTGGACAACGTCAGTCAGCCGCGGCGGGAGCAGATAGCCCGCCGGCACGGCCTCTCGCCGCGTCGGAGCGAAGCGATCGAACACCGGCATGCGAATGGTCCGGTACTGCCCAGTCCGCCGGCGGCGGGCAAACCCGTGGGAGCCGTCACCAGCCGGCTCGGTGATCTCGGCAATGACGTCGCGGACGCTCGGCGGAGCATACTCTGATTGGAGCGTCACCGAATCGCGGCTCCACCGATTACGAGTCGCATGCAGCATCGCGATGGTGGCGCGGCGCTCGCCTGCCAGGCTCAAGATCTCACGCATGAAGTTGTACGTCGCGCGAATGCGCTCTTTGAACGGCGCGTTACTGTAGGCTTCACTCAGAATCGCTATCCGGCCACGCATGCCGAACCAATTGGTGCCGAACCGCGGCCGCGGATCGTACGTGTACCACCCCTGATCCAGCGAATCCGGTTCCTGATTCCTGAAATTTCCGTAGTCAAAGATCTCTTGTTGGTGTCGTTCGCGCATTCGGTCGCGAATAGTGGGAAGGAACTCATCGCGCACAAAGTCGTTCACCGGACCGCCGTTGGAATTGAGTCCCGGGGAGTACGTGAGCGCGTAACCGTGATAGCTCCCGTTGGTGGTGTGGAGATCGACGAAAATGTCCGGGTCCCAGGCATTGATCAGCGCCGCCGCGCCCCGCGTCTCGGGGGCTTCCATCTTGACGTAGTCGCGGTTGAGGTCGAGACCCTGCCCATTGGCCCTCCGACCAACCACGGCGGGACCATTCTGCCCAGGCCGGTGCCGGTCGGCTGGGCCTACAGCCTCGTTGCCGTCGACGTTGTAGATGGGGACGACCACGACGATCACGCTGTCGAGCAGCGGGCCAAGTGCCCCAAGCGTCAGGTCCCGGAGCAGCATGAGGGCTGCCTCTTTCCCCTCGACCTCGCCGGCGTGAATGTTCCCCTGGATGTAAAGCACGGGCTTGCCGCTCCGGTGTGCCGCGGATGGGCCGTCCACCATGGGACGAGCCGCAAGGACCCAGGGAATCGCCCGCCCTTCCACGCTATGGGTGAGCGTCCCGATGCGGACATCGGCACCGGCTCGCACCAGCGAATCGAGAAATCCGAGCACGTCCCTGTAGCTCGTAGTCTCCCGGCCATCGGTCAGCTCAGCCCGGGTGGCCTGCCCGGTCAATGCGCTAGTCCACAGACCGGTCAACGAAATCAGCAGGGCGATGCCGCGACGGATCATGAGGGCGGCTCCGGTGGTGAGAGTCGTGGGCGCTCCGGCCCGACGATGCGCGTCGCCTCCACAAAGGGGACCTCGTCTTCGATCGTGAACGTCACCTCAGGAATGACCACGTGCCGTCGAGCAGTCCCCACGGCCAGGTCCGGGGCGTCACGATATGGATGGACCAACGAGGCGACGCTCGTATCTAGGACGAGGAGCACGGACGGATCGTCGTCGGCTTGTGCCAGCAGCCGTTGCACGGCGCCTTTCTGCGGTAGCGTGTCCGCTAGCGTCCGAATAAGGAGAAACCCCAACAGGTGTGCGTCGGTCGGACGTGTGGCTGCCATTTCGGCCAGCTTCTCAGCTTCCCCCAGCGCCATCACAGGATAGCGACGGGCAATCTCCTGCATCACTTGGTCGGCTGCGAATTCAGCCAAGCCCTCCACCAGAAAGAGATTCGATTGCACCACCGTGACCCCCGACGAGCCTTCATACACATGAGCACTCAGCCTAGCATGCGCATGAACGATGTGGTGCCATTCGTGGAGCAGCGTACCGAGCGCCAGAAGCGGCATGTAGCTCGGGTCGATCAACACGACATCCTCGGCCTCGAGGAACCCGCCGCGCGAACGTCGAGCTTCTTTTCCGATGGTGCTCAGGTCATACCGCCAGGCCCCGAGCTCTAGGACGGGGGCGCCGCCAACTGGTTCCTCTATCCGCTCGATGACCCGTCGCAATCCCTCGCTCTTATGCCGAGCCAGCCAACGAACCGCGGTTTGGTTTTGGGGAACGATCAATCTATCGAGAAGCGAGGAGAACACCGCAGCCACCGGCATGCCTTCCGGATAGCCAAACAGATGCGGACGAATCTCGGGCACGAGCGAACTCGGAATCTCCCACACGGTCCCCGCGAGGTCGACCACCGAGCGCGGCCTGGGGTCGCCGAACCAGCGTTCGGTCAGGAGAAACCGCATCACAGCCTGGTACCACGTCACGGCCTGCTGATACCCGGCGAGCAGCGCTGTCACAGCCTCGAAGGATTCCGGGGCTTGCGTCCGCATCCGCTCCATCTTGGAGCGGAACCGGGTCGAATCCGACTGGGCGAGGACCAGGAGGCGATAGAGTCCGCGCGGTACCGAGTCGACTCCAGTGAGGTCGGACGCGCTGAATTGCCTGGCAACAGCAAGGGCCGGCTCTGCCGCCCTCCAGTCGAGACCTGGCACCCGGGTCTGAGCCGAGCGGAGGGCCACGTCGTGAATGTCGACCTGCCACTCACCGGCCGGGCGAAACAAGAAGTCGAATCGCTTGCGGGTGTAGTCGTCGGGAAGGTGGGTGCGAATG
>JABDII010000045.1 GCA_013003805.1 Gemmatimonadales bacterium | reverse complement strand
CCGTTTGCGCGGCCGGAGGCACGCCCTCCGGCGTGCGGTACGACAGCCGCGCGTAGTGTACCGGGTGGGCAGAGTTGGCCGCTACAGCGAGGAGCGCTGGCTTGAGCGGCTGGACCCGGCTCCCGTCCGTGCTAGTGCCCTCGGGAAACAGGATGACGCCTTCGCCCTGGCCCAGGGCGCTGTCGATGACGCTCGCTACCCGTAGTGCGTCTCGGCGCCGCTCTCGGTCGACGTAGATGGTCCGCATGGCGCTCGCGAAGAGGCCCCACATCGGCCACGCGCGGACCTCGCGCTTGGCGACGAACACACCGGGTACCACGCTCGCCAACAGGATAATGTCGACGTACGATAAGTGGTTCGACACCAAGATGAAGGGAGCGTCCAGCGGGGGTGTTCCCTCGATGGTGCGGCGCATCCCCAGCAATCTGCACGAGCCGCCGGCCCAGCGGCGGAAGGATGATAGGCGCCACCGCTGACGAACTCGAGCCAGCGGAAAGAAGAGCAGCGCGCCCACGCCCCAGAGGAGGAAACTGAACCCGGTCCAGGTGGCGACGCTCCCGATCCTGAGTACCTGGCGGACGCGTCCCCCGGGCACTGCTACGAAGTCCGCGGACGGCTCAACGGAAGAAGACACGGAAGATCCGCTCGTCCAGGGCATGCGTGTCCAACAGCACCAGGTAGTCGATAGTCTGGAAGAGCTGATCGATGGCTGGAGGCCCGCAGACTCTCGCCCCCAGGTTGAGATAGCTCTGGAACAGGGCGGGGATATGCACGTCCTCTCGTGGGCCTTCGCGCACGGCGTCGGCCGGGCACTCGAGGCCCTCCCGCGGCAGGACTCGACAGGCGGGATGCGCATGCCCTTCTTCGATCAAGAACTGGTGGACCCGATACCCCAAATCCCGGTCCTGGGACGTGAGTGAGCAACACCCGAACAGGTAGCGCTTCTCATTCCACATCATGTACTGGGCCAATCCGCGCCACAAAAGCTGCAGGACCCGTCCATTGCGGTGTTCCTTGGCGACGCACGCCCGACCGATCTCCACCGAATCACGGAGGATATCCGGCGGGACTCCCGAGAGATCGAATTCCCCCTCCGAGTAGAATCCGCCGAGCGCTTCGGCCATGTGCGCCGTCTGCATGCGGTACGTGCCGACGATGTTGCCGGTGGATTCGAGCGAGATCGCCAGGTGATGGAACCGTGCGTCGAGTTCGTCTTCGTCCTTTCCGGTCTCGAACGATTGCTCGAGTCCCTCGTTCAGTTCGAGATTGAACACCTCGAACCTGAGTTTGAGAATGGCATCGAGTTCTTCGGGCGTTTGGGCAAATCGGAGGACGTAGTCCCCGCGCCGACTCTCGGAGGTCGGCAGCGCTTCCTTCGCCACCGGGTATCCGGCAAGGCCGATTCTCGGCAGCTGCTCCGGCCTATTCGGCGCTGACTCTGAAGGCTCGAGCGGTGAGGTCATCAGATGCGGCGGTAGGAGGAGCGGTCGGCAAAGAGGAAGAGTTGGCCGTTGTGGCGCTCGAGCCGCCCGGTCACTTCTATCGGCTCGGCAATGACATCGAGAAGTGCCTTCCCGTTGGGCCGGCCCCGGGCGTCCGCCAGAAGGACATAGGCGAGCACGCCGGCCGAATCGCGAACCACCAACATCGGTGGTATGCCGCCGCTCACGCAGCGGACGGCGCAGGCGCGATGCGGCGTCCACGTCGCGGGGTTCATGACGCCGAGGAAACACTTGCTATCGACCACTTCGCCGCGGAGCGTCACCGTGCCCAGGTCTTCCATTGTCTGCGTTGTCGCGGGACCAACGTCCCCGGGAGCACTTGGCGCGATCGATCCGGGGATGACCTCGATCATGGTCTGGTCGTCGCGGTAGATGAGCGTGCCCGAGAGCGCCACGGCCCCTCCCTGTCTGTCGAACGCGCCGATCATATCATCGGCGCCACGCTTTCCTGGGGCCACCAGATGGAGCCGCGAGACGGATAGCGCCGGGTCCGTCGTGCCCGGTCGCGGTATGAGGAGGGCGGGGTAGGGCGTTGCCTCGATGTGTCCCTGGAACTCTCGGGTTTGGCCGAATTCGAACGTGGCGTCATCGAATGACTGCTGGGTCAATGCACCCAGGAGTGCCACACCGACGCCGACCGCTCCCAAGATCCCGACCCACCGGCGGACAAACCGAGCGATGCCCATCGGTGCGCGGTCAGCATACCCGATGTAGAACTCGTCGTTGGAAGGCCGAATCATGAGATGGAAAACGTCGCCGGTTCGACGGGAGTTCCGGGTGGATTCGGTCGTGGGTCTACCTGCACCCGGCCATCCACGACCCGCACGTTGAAGGTGGGAATCCGCTCGGTAAAGGGAGCGGGCGATTGCCCCGAATCCGGATAGTACTGGTACCCGTGCCAGGGGCAGGTGATGCAACCTTCGATGATCCTACCCTCCCCGAGGGGGCCGTTCTGATGCTGACACACGCTGGAGACAGCAGAAATCTTACCGTCGTACCGAAACACCGCCAGCCGCTCTCCGGCGATGCAGAACA
>JABDII010000034.1 GCA_013003805.1 Gemmatimonadales bacterium | reverse complement strand
CATCGAGTCCATCCGGATCTAGCAAAGGCGGCGACTGGTCCCAGACGGGCCGCAGGTCGGGTTCAGTTGATAGGATCAGGCCGTGCGCAGGGGCCAGCGCCGCGAGGCGCCGAAGGATGGCGTTGAGATCTGGATAGTTGGTGTTGCCGACGACGCCGACCTTCATCGGGTGGAGAGACTCACCTCGCCGGCCAGGGCCCGCACGCGGTTGGCGATGTGCTCCGCGGTGAGACCGGCCTGAGCGAGCTGGGATGCGCGGGCCGCGTGCTCGTAGATGCGATCCGGTGCACCCATCACGGCCACCCGCGCCTCGGGTGCCAACGCCTCGAGCCGGGCCGAAGCCGCCGCGCCGAAGCCGTTGACTTCGGTACCATCCTCCACCGTAACGAACATCCGATGATCCCGGACCAACTCGGCCAGCACGCCCTCGTCCATGGGCTTGATGAACCGGCAATTGACCACCGTCACGTCCATGCCTTCCCGGCTCAACGCCTCTGCCGCTTCCATAGCGGGGGCACACATGACGCCCACCGCGAGGATCGCACAGTCACCACCCTGCCGGAGCACTTCCCATGTGCCGTAGGGGATCGTAGCAACTTCAGCGGCCGGCGGTGTGGTTCCCGGTGCGCTGTCCCTCGGGTAGCGCATGCAGAACGGTCCATCGTGAGCCAGGGCCGCTCGCAGCAGCCCAATCAGTTCCGCCCCATCCTTGGGCGCCGAGATGGTCATGTTCGGCACCGCCTGCATGTAGGCGATGTCGTACAGGCCGATGTGCGTCTGGCCGTCCGCGCCAACCATGCCGGCTCGGTCCATACAGAACACGACCGGGAGGTTCTGGATGGCGACGTCATGAATGATGTTGTCGTACGCGCGCTGGAGGAAGGTGGAGTAGATCGCCACGATGGGCCTGAGGCCTTGCGTCGCCAGCCCGGCAGCAAAGGTGGTGGCGTGGCTCTCGGCGATGCCCACGTCGAAGAACCGATCGGGCCAACGCTTCTCGAAGATATTGGTCCCGGTTCCCGAGGGCATGGCGGCGGTGATGGTCACCAGGTTCGGGTGCTCGGCCGCCAGCTCGGTGATGGCGTTCCCAAACACCTTGGTCCACGCGGGCGGTCCGGCCTTGTTGGCCCGAAGCACGCCGGTGACCGGATCGTACGGTGACCGGGCATGGAACTTCTCCCGATCCGGCTCCTCCAGCGGAAAGCCCTTGCCCTTCTCGGTAATCACGTGGATGAGCCGAGGGCCGCGAAGCTGCCGCACCAGGTCGAGGGTCTTGAGCAGGGCCGGAATGTCATGCCCGTTGATCGGACCGAAATACCGGAAGCCCAACTCCTCGAACAGCATGCCGGGCGACCACAGGTTCTTGACGCTCTCCTCGATCGTCTTCGCCATATCGACCATCTTCGGGCCGCCGAAGACGTGCGAGGCCTTTTCGATCGCGACCTTGATCCGCTCCCGGAGTCGGTTGGTCATCGGGCTCGCGAGAATGGAGCCGAGATACTTATTGATCGCGCCGACGTTGGGAGCGATCGACATCCCGTTGTCGTTGAGGATCAGAATCACATCGCGGTCGGAGTGACCCGCGTTGTTCATGCCCTCATACGGGAGGCCACAGGTCAGCGCGCCGTCGCCGACCACCGCCACGACCTCGAAGTCTTCGCCCTTCAGATCCCGCGCCGCCGCCATCCCCAGGGCGGCTGAGATAGCGGTCCCGGCGTGCCCGGCGCCGAACGCATCATGCTCACTCTCGGTGCGTCGAAGGAATCCGCTTAATCCCCCTTCCTGACGCAGAGTCTCCAGCCGGGCATTCCGGCCGGTAAGCACCTTCCAGGGGTAGCCCTGGTGCCCGACATCCCACACCACCTTGTCCTGGGGAGAATCCAGCGTGTAGAGCAGCGCAATGGTGAGCTCGACCACGCCGAGCCCGGCACCGATGTGGCCACCGGTTTTCGACACGACCTCGATCAGGCGCTGGCGCACCTCCTCGGCCAGTATCGGGAGCTGGTCACGCTCCAGGCGCTTGATATCGTCCGGGCCGGCGATGGTCTCGAGAAGGCTCATAGATGGATCCAATGACAAACCAAGGGCTAGGAATTTCTGGTGACAATATAGTCCGCCAAGGCCGCGAGCGCCGACGAAGGGAGTCCGGCGGCGTCCAACCGGGCGACGGCCCGGTCGGCCAGGACGAGGGCTTCCTCGCGGGCCCGCTCTATTCCCAAGAGACGGACGTACGTCGATTTCGCCAGTGCCTCGTCCCGCCCGGCCGTCTTCCCGAGTTGAGCGCTGGTGCCCGTGCAGTCCAGCACGTCGTCCGCGATTTGAAAAGCGACCCCGATTTCGTCGCCATAGGCGGAGAGGGCCCCGATGGTATCCGGGTCGCCTTGGCCGGCCATCCCTCCGAGCTCACAGGCCGCCCGAATGAGCGCGCCGGTCTTGCCTCGATGAATGGCGGTGAGCTCCGGGAGCTCAACGACGCGTTGCTCGGCGGCGAGGTCGAGCCACTGACCACCTACCATCCCTTCCGCACCGCCGGCGCGAAACAGCACGGAGGCCATCCGGCCGAGGGTCTCCGGATCGAGACCCAAGGCCGCCACTCCACCCACCAACATGCGGGCTGCCACAGGGACGAGCAGGAACCCGGCGCGGGTCGCCGTTGCCACGTCGAACTGCCGGTGCGTCGTCGCTCGACCGCGGCGATAGTCGTCGTCGTCCATGCACGGGAGATCGTCGTGGACCAGCGAATAGGTGTGGACCGCCTCGACCGCCGCTGCCACTCCCGCGATCGCATCATCGCGTCCGCCCACCGCGCGATACGCAGAAATCAGGAGGGCCGGGCGCACGCGCTTGCCCGGCCCTCGTAGGGCATACCCCAGCGCCGCCCCGTTGGCTCCCGGAATCTCGCACTCGAGTCGAGTAGCCCAATCACCCAGGATGGCGTCAGTCAGGTGGCGCGCCTCTGCCAGGAGGGCGGTCGCCGTGGGACTACTCGTCGAGCTCGACAACTCTCAGCGTTCCGTCGGCGTTCTCTAGGACTCGGGCGACCTGGGTCTCCGCCTCACTGAGGCGGTCGCGGGCCGAGCGAAGCCGGGCGACTCCCTCCTCGAACAGGGCGAGCGCTTGATCGAGATCGACCTCTTCGGCTTCGAGGCGGCGCACGATTTCCTCCAGCCTACGAAGGTCGGATACCAGCGACTCCGGCGGCACATCACGCTTGCGCGTCATTCATCCTCCACCCGGGCCGGAACTTTCCCGTCGACCACCCGGAGCGTGATCCGGTCGCCCGGTGCGAAGTCTTTCTGATACTTGAGCACCGTGCCATCGGATCCGAGCGCGACGGAATACCCGCGCTCGAGGACCCGGAGCGGGCTCAGCGCTTCGAGCTGGGCACCGAGGCGGTCGGCCTCTTGCCGCCACGCGGCGACCCGCTGCTCCATGGCCGATGTGAGACGGTCGGCCGTGCGGGCCAGGCGCTCCTGGCCGAATCGGGCCCGTTGGGCCAATCCATTGGCGAGTCGACCCGCGAGCACGTTCACCCGATGCAAGACGTCGTGCCGATCCGGGACCGCGAGTTCGGCGGCGGCGGACGGTGTGGCGGCGCGCAGGTCGGCCACCAAATCGGTGAGGCACACATCTACCTCGTGACCCACCGCCGAGATGGTCGGGACCCGGACCTCGGCCAACCGCCGGCATACCCGTTCGGAATTGAAGGCCGCGAGGTCCTCGCG
>JABDII010000010.1 GCA_013003805.1 Gemmatimonadales bacterium | reverse complement strand
GGGCATATATGGCCAAACGAATACCTTCCCGCGCCTAGCTTCGCAAGGGTATGCCTCTCCCCTCCCCGCTCGCCTACGGTTGATCTCATGCCGCCGATTGCGCAACCCGCACCGGCCAAGGGATATTCCCGGCCATGCTTGCCGCGCTGGGACTCGCCGCAGGGCTCTTTCTCCTCCCCCAGGACAGCGCGCATGTGGTCGTCGTGGCAACGACCGACGTCCACGGCCATGCCACGGGGTGGGATTACCTCCTGGACCGGCCCTTCCCCGGCGGACTCGCTAGGGCGGCGTCGGCGGTGGATTCTCTGCGCGCCCTATATCCCGGTCAGGTCCTCCTGGTAGATGCGGGAGATCTGATCCAGGGAGACCCGTTCGCCACCTACTTTGCGCGCATCAGCGCTCGCGACCCCCATCCCGTGATCGACGCCATGAACCTGATGGCGTACGACGCAGCTACTCCCGGCAACCATGAATTCAATTTCGGCGTCGATTTCTTCCGCCGCGCCGTCGCCGGAGCCACGTTCCATTACGTCAGCGGAAATGTCTACGCACTCCCGGCCGACACGCTTGAACTCCCCTCGTCCGCCGTCATCGCCCGCGGCGGAATCCGGGTCGGCATTACGGGATTCACGACGCCGGGTGTCATGGTGTGGGACGGGAGCCTGGTCCGGGGCCGGGCTCGGGTAGGCCGCGTGGCTGAGAACGCTCCCAGGGTGCTCGCAGAGTTGGCCGGGACCGTCGACCTCTCGATCGTACTCATGCACAGCGGTTTGGGCGGCGCGTCGTCCTACGACACCACCGGGGTTGGGTTGGAGAACGTGGCCGGCATCCTGGCGGACGACGAGCACCCTCCCCACCTCGCGATTGTCGGGCATACCCACCGGCAGTTCGGCCCGCGCGACGTTAATGGGGTGTATTACATGCAGCCGCCTCCCCACGCCCGAGGGATTGCCGTTGCGCACGTCAGGCTGGTGCGACGCGCGCGGCGCTGGCGAGTAGTCTCGATTGAGGGAGAGATCATCGATCTGGCCGATCGCGACGAGGATCCCAGGGTGCTTCGGCGGCTGGAGCAAGACCACCAAGCCGTGATCCAATGGCTGAGCGAGCCGCTAGCTCACGCCGAGGCTCCCATGCCGGCCATTACGGCGCGGGTGGAACCGACGCCGATCATCAACTTCATCAACGCCGTGCAACGTCGGAAGACAGGCGCGGAGCTATCCGCCACCGCAGCCTTTAATGTCCGGGGCGGCATTCCTCGGGGCGACGTGCTCCTCTCCCACGTCGCGGGCCTCTACCCTTACGAGAACACGCTCCGAGCCATTCGAATCAGTGGTTCGCAGCTCAAAGCCTACCTGGAACAGAGCGCGCGATATTTCACGGTGGACCGGCGAGGGAACGTTGGGACGGATCCCAACATCCCGGGCTACAACTTCGACATCGTGAGCGGAGCCGAGTACACGATCGATCTCCGGCTCCCGATGGGCAATCGAATCCGTGGCCTTCGGGTGCGCGGCCAGCCGGTTCGGCCGACCGATTCTTTTACCATGGCCCTTAATAGCTATCGGCAGGCCGGTGGCGGCGGCTTCGACATGCTCCGCGGCGCGCCTGTGGTCTACGATCAGGGCGAAGGAATCCGAGAACTGGTCATCGATGCGGTTCGGGCAGAAGAGACGCTCGATCCGTCGCGCTACAACGCGCGGGAATGGCGTATCGCTCCCGCCGAGATGGCCCGGAAGGCTCTGGCGCTCTTCGCACCGGCGGCGGCCAGGCGACCGCCTCCGCCTCGCGACACAGCCGTGTTGCGACTGCTTGCGATCAACGACTTCGCCGGTGCCCTCTTTCCCGTGCCCGATCCGGGCGACGGGGGTCGGCGGATCGGCGGAGCGGCCCACCTCAAGACACTCATGGACAGTGTCGCTGCGGCGTGTGATTGCCCCAGCCTGCGGCTCGATGCCGGCGATCACTTGCGGGGGGCGCTATGGTCGAGTCTGGTCCGGGGGCGTTCCACCATCGAGGCGTTCAATCGCTTGGGCGTGGCTGCCTCAGTGCCCGGGCATCACGATTTCGGCTGGTCGATCGACACGCTCCGGCAACGCATGGCCGAAGCGCGGTACACGTGGGTCGCCGCCAACATCGTCGATTCCGTCACGGGCCAGCCTCCGCCCTGGGTCTCACCCTACCAGCTGATGGATTTGGGAACCGTGCGCGTCGGCCTCGTAGGATACGTCCCGCCCGACACCAAATACCTGGTCCGGGCCGACGACCTCGCCGGAGTTCTGGTCCGCGGGTCGGATGTACTTCGCCAACGCCTCGCGGAGGTCAAACGCCTCGGCGCTGACGTCACGGTGCTTCTGCTCCGTACCGACGTGTTTTGTGGGTCGGGGGAGTGTGCATCGGAAGCGGTCGAGTTGGCGAAGACCCTTGGCCCGGGATCGGTGGACCTCATCCTGACGGGTGGGTCGGCCACGCCGAGGGACACGGTCGTGGCGGGCATTCCCATCGTCGAGGCCGACGACCGAGGCCGCGGGATTGCGGTGGTGGATGTTATCAAGACGGTGGTTGGCGGACGTGAGCTCCAAATCCGCTTCGCGTCCGTATCGGCGGACAGCATCCCGCCCGATTCGTCGGTGGCTCGAATGCTGGAGGAGTATCGGTGGCGGACCGATTCCATTGCAGCGTTTTCGGTGGCCACCATCAAGTCCCCTCTCTTGCGCCGGGGCTCGCAGCATGCGCTTGGGAATCTTATCGCCGACGCATTCCAGAATGTGCTGCGCACGGATCTTTCACTGATGGACAACGCGGGTATCATGAGCGACCTCCCGGCCGGCGTTGCCACGTGGCGGCATCTCTTTGAGATGCTGCCGCGTCAGAGCACCCTCGTGCGCCTTCGGCTGAGCGGAGCGGACATATCGCGCATACTGGAAAACACCCTCGCGGAGGGAGCGGCTACCGCCCACATCTCGGGGGCGACAATTAAGTTCGATCCGACCCGCCCGTCTGGGCGACGAGTGCGCGAGATCCGCTTCACCAATGGGCGGAAGCTCAAGGACAAGGAGCGTTATACGATCGCCGTTCCCGAGTACCTGGTCGGAGAACTCACGTGGGGCATCCCACGCGTGCTGCCGGTGGGCCGGAGCGGGTTGATCGATCTCGACGCGGTCGTGCTCTATCTGCACCGCCTGAGCCCGCCGATCGTGTCCTCGTCCGATCCACGATTCGTCTCAACCAAACGATGACGACGCCTGTCCGGGTGTTCGTGAACGAACGCCCGCTCGAGGTACCTGCGGGCGCCACTGCCCGAGATGCAGTTCGCGCCGCCGATCGTGGTCTCGAACGCCGTCTCGATGACGGTAGTGCCTACCTAACCGACGGGAGAGGGATCCGGCTGGCACCTGAGACCCCGCTCACTGCGGGGTCTATCCTTCGAGTAGTCGTGACCGCTCGCCAGCGTATCGAGGGTGTCGATGCTCACTCGTGACCTAATTCTGCGGCTGCCGAAGGCGGAACTCCATCTGCACTTCGACGGTTCCCTGCGTCCGGCGACTATGATCGACCTCGCGGGAAGGGCCGGCGTCTTGCTTCCGACGTATGACGCGGAGGAGCTCAAGCGCCAAATGTTGGCCTCGGACGTGCACAATCTGGAGGAGTACCTCGAGCTATTCGGCTTTACGATCGCGGTCCTGCAAACTCCGGAGGCCATCGAACGAGTGGCGTATGAGATCGTCGAGGACGCCGCGGCCGACAACGTACGGTACTTCGAGATCCGGTACTGCCCGGCGCTCAGCACGCGTGAAGGGTTGTCGCAGGCGGAGGTTCTCGAGGCGCAACTGCGGGGGCTCGAGCGCGGCGAGAGGGATTTCGGAGTGAAGAGCCGGATCATCAACTGTGCGCTTCGGTCGCTCGATCCCGCGATCTCGATCGAGGTCGCGCAATGCTCCGTCGAGTTTCGGGACAAGGGCGTCGTGGGGTTCGACCTGGCCGGCGCGGAGGCAGGTCACCCGCCGGGAGTGCACGGCGAGGCATTCGATATAGCGGCGGAGGGCTGTCTGGCGATCACGGTCCATGCGGGAGAGGCGGCTGGGCCTGAGTCCATAGCAGAAGCCGTACATCGCTGCCACGCCGACCGGATCGGCCACGGGACACGGTTGAATGAAGATCCCCGGTTGCAGAATTACCTACGCGATCACCGCATGTGTCTCGAGACCAACATCACGAGCAACATCCAAACCCGCGTCGTTCCTCGTGCGTCGGCTCATCCCGTGCGAGGGTACTTCGACGCGGGACTGACCGTGACGCTGTGCACCGATAACTGGTTGATGTGCGGCGTCTCACTCACGGACGAATATTGGCTCGCGCACCAGGAGCTTGGCTTCACGAGAAGGGAGATCGATCAGATGATCCAGAACGCGTTCGCCAACGCCTTCCTCCCCTTGCCCGAGCGGCAGACGCTGCTCGCGGATGTGACGGCCGAGTTGGAGGCTCTCTCGTGAACGCGCTCTGGCTGGTTCAGTCGGCGGCCGAGCAGCTCGCCGAACTGCAGGGTGGCCTCGATACCCCCCTGGTCGAACGACTCATGGGTCTCGTGGGGATCGCCACGATGCTGGGCATTGCGTTTCTCATGTCCAACAATCGCAAGCGCATCGACTGGCGG
>JABDII010000002.1 GCA_013003805.1 Gemmatimonadales bacterium | reverse complement strand
CCGCCAGTGCCGGACTCGCATCAGCTGCGGAAGTTCCCGAAGGTGAGTTCGATGTCGTAGTCCTGAGACTTCAAGAACGCGATGACGCTTTGGAGCTCGTCGCGTGAGGGACTGGACACTCGAACCTCAGCGCCCTGGATGCTGGCCTGGGCCTTCTTGAACGCCGGGTAGTCCTTGATGGCCTTGACGATGCGCTTGGCTGTCTCGGTAGGGATGCCCTGGGTCAGGGTCACCGTCGCGCGAACCGATTGCCCGGTTGCGGGCTCGAACGGGCCGACGTTCAGGTTCTTGGTTGGCACGCTCCGCTTGACCAACCTGGCGAGTAAGACATCGACCAACGCGCGCATCCGGAATTCGTCGTCGGCCGCGAGCCGGATCTCCGCCTTGCCACGGTCGAACTCGAGCGTGCAGGACGTTCCGCGAAAATCGAAGCGCTGGCTGATCTCTTTTCGGGCTTGGTTGACCGCGTTGTCGACCTCCTGGAGGTCGGCACCCGTGGAGATATCGAAGGAGGCTTTGGATGCCATTGTGGTATTGGGGGAGGAGTGAGATCCGGCCGATGACCGGCTCGCCGTCGATCGTTAGAACAAGTAACTCTCGAGCGCCCGGGACCGGCTCACGTGCCGCAGACGGCTCAAGGCTTTCTCCTTGATCTGGCGTACGCGCTCGCGCGTGATGCCGAGGAGGCTGCCGATCTCTTCGAGGGTCATCGGCTCCTCCCCGTCGAGTCCGAAATAGAGCCGCAGAATTTTGGCCTCGCGCTCCTTCAGCGTCCCCAGCACTTCCTGGATTGAATGAGTGAGCGCGTGCTCGAAGGTCTCCGAATCCGGCCCCGGGTTCTGCGTGTCGGGTAAATAGTCCAGCAGCCGGTTGTCCTCGCCGGGGGTCAGCGGGGCGTCCAGGGAGAGGTGATTCTGGGAGATCGAGAGGGTCTTCTGGACCTCTTCCATCGAAATGTCCATCCCTTCAGCGATCTCCTTGGGAGTGGGCTCCCGCCCAAGCTCCTGCAGCAGGGCGGAGGTACGCTTGCCGATCCGATGGAGCGTGCCGGCCCGGTTGAGCGGCACTCGCACGATGCGGCTCTGCTCCGCGAGCGCCTGGAGGATGGCCTGCCGGATCCACCAGACCGCATAGGAGATGAACTTGATGCCCTTGGTCTCATCGAATTTGTGCGCGGCGCGAATGAGACCGAGGTTGCCTTCGTTGATCAAGTCCGCGAGCGAGACACCTTGGTTTTGATATTTCTTGGCAACGGAGACCACGAATCTGAGATTGCTGCGGACTAGCGTATCGAGTGCTTCCTGATCGCCGACTCGGATTCGCTTGGCGAGCCTGACTTCATCCTCTTGCTTGATGAGCGGGTATCTGCTGATGTCACGGAGGTATTGGTCCAGCGACCCTTCATCGAAGGAGGCTCGTCGCTTTCCGGACCCGACCTGGATTGGACGCATTCGCGGATTCTACGAGAGGAGGACCGACGCAAGAGGCGCGGCGTGTGGCATGATCAAGAGTCCCAACGTTGGGGGATGAGGAACCTTATTCAGAAGAGACCCAAGACGCAACGGCTCGAAATGGGACGGCGGCGACGACTCGATGGGTAGCTCGTCCTCGTGTGGGGGAATGCTACTCCGTGCGAGAATCTGCACCACGTGACGATGGACGTCTCAACTTCTACCCGCAGGTCCAGGTGAGGTCCGTCCCGGCGTATCCAATCCGCGGCAGTACTTCGAGCGCCACCAGTGCGAGGCCACCCAGAATGGCAAGCAAGGCGAGGGCGTGTGCCTTCGGCAGGCGCAGTCGCCAGGTCGAAACGGCACCCCCCACTCCCGACACCAAGACGACACCGACCGCGCCCAGGTAAGCGGCCAAGCCGAGGCCGCAGGCATGCGCGAAGGGCCATTGCGTGAGGGCGAGCGCCAGGACGGCGGTGAGCCCGACTCGGACCCACACCCCGAGGGGACGGAGGCGTGGACTGACGCGGGCGGCTGGAGCGCGTGCCGGCACCTGGCGGGGGGCGGGGGCTGAGGCGTCGGGTTTCGCCGGGGCCGGTTTCGTGGACTCGGGAGGAGCCTTGGCCGGCAGCTTGGCGATGGCGCGGTCGACCTCGGCCAGCTTCTTGTCCCACTCCTTCATCTTGTCGTTCATGCCTGTTCCCGCGTGAGTCCGTAGCGCTCGATCTTCTTATAGAGGTTGGAGCGCGGCATATCGAGCGCGCGCGCCGTCTCCGAGACGTTCCAGCCATGTTGCTTGAGCTTGGCCTCCAGGAACGTACGCTCGGAATCCTGCTTGAAGGCGTCGAACGAACGCGATCCGTGTATCAAGTCGTCAACGGCACCGGCCCCGCGCGCCCCCCCGGATGCCGGCAGGAGCCGCTCGATATCCGCCGCCGTTACCGACTTCCCCGACGCCAAAATCAAGGCCCGCTCGACGGCGTTCCTGAGCTCGCGGATGTTGCCCGGCCACGAGCGCTGCTTGAGCCGGGCGACGGCATCCTCCTGGAATTCCCTGAAGGGCACGCCCGCTGAGACACTCAGCTGCTCGGCAAAGTACGAGATCAGCGCGTCGATGTCCTCGAGTCGCTCTCTGAGCGGTGGGACCTCGATCTCCACGACGTTCAACCGGTAGAGCAGATCCTCCCGAAACCGGCCTTCACCGATTTCGGCGGTCAGGTCCTTGTTGGTGGCGGCGATGACCCGCACATCGACCGTGATCGACTCGGAGCCCCCAATGCGTGTCACCAGGCCTTCCTGGAGGACGCGGAGCACCTTTGCTTGTGCCGAGAGCGACATGTCACCGATCTCATCGAGGAACAGGGTTCCGCCGTTGGCCAGTTCGAATTTGCCGGCCCGGTCGGCGATGGCGCCCGTGAATGAGCCCTTCACATGACCGAACAGCTCACTCTCGATCAGCTCCGCGGGAATCGCGGCACAGTTGACTTCGATGAAGGGTTCGTCCTTTCGCGGTGAGGCGTCGTGGAGGGCCCGCGCCACCAGTTCCTTCCCCGTACCGTTCTCTCCGGTAATGAGTACCCGTGCCGCCGTTGGGCCGACTTTGTCGATGAGCGCGTGTACCTGACCGAGCGCACGGCTCTCGCCAACCATGGCATACTGGGAGTGCACCACCTCCCTAAGCCGGACATTTTCTTTTTCTAGCTCATGACGCGAGAGCGCATTCCTGGCCGTGACCAATGTCCGATCGGTGTCCAGAGGCTTCTCGAGAAAGTCGAACGCTCCTCGTTGGGTGGCCTCCACTGCGGTCTGGATGGTCCCGTGACCGGAGATCATGACGATTTCAGAGGGATGCTCCAGCTCCTTGAGGCGCGACAGCGTCTCGAGCCCGTCGAGGCCAGCCATCTTGACGTCGAGGAACACCAAGTGGGGTTTGAAATCCTCATAGACCGTGATGCCTTCGCCCCCGGAGGCAGCCGACTTGACCTCGAGGCCCTCGTATTCCAGCACCTGGGACAGCGCTTCTCGGATCCCGGGCTCGTCGTCGATGATCAGTACACGATGCTTCATGGCGCAGTCGCTCTGCGATAGAGGGTGACGCCCGCCGGACGGATAGTGAAGTCTACCACCCCATCGGGAATGAGCAGTGGAATCGCGCCGCCGGACGAACCTTCGACCAGGCGCGATACCACGGCGGCGACCATGTCACGCGGGAACGGAAACCCCTTGATGGAAAGGCGCTCCACCCGCCATTCCCCTTTCCCCGCACCCAGCACGGCGATCGGGCCGCCGAGCCCGAGCCGCTCCCACGGGCGCACCATGGAGCCGAGCGGCCCCAGCATTTCACGGGGAATGCCGGTGGTTCGCACCAGGCCGCTCACATCGATGCCGCCCTCCAGCAGCTCGACCTCGAGCGAGTCGAAGTTGTCGCCGACCAGCGGACCGATCAACTCGTCGAGCAAGGAGGCGGTCTCGGAGGGATTGAGCACAACTGAGTCGACGCCGCGACTCGCGAGTGAACGCACCTTGTTCCTGGCGGATTGTCGCGAGGCGTCATCCGGTCGCCCCACCGCACTCACCGTGTCCGGGTTGACCGCCCGGCGAATCGCGTCACCCACGAGATCGCGGTAGAGCCATCCCACAACGATCGCGAGCAGGAGGATCAGAAAAGCCATAACCTTGAGAAATCTCTTCACGCTCCTCCTCCTCGGTCCAGATCGAGTGTCTCGAGGGCTGTGTGCTGCGCGCCCTGGCGACTCAGGCGGCTCTCGAACAGTACCACGCGCGATGCTTCGAACGCGACGTTCAGCACCATCTGCTCTAGCATCTCCGCCGCCGCGCGCGGCAGGCTGGCGCTTGACTTGAGACGGCCCAGGGTGATGTGGGGGCGGAACGCCTTCCCCTCCGGTGGGAAGCCGGAGGCGGCGGCCGCTTGTTCCACCCGGTGCTGCATGAGTTCGAGGGCGGGCGGCGCATCCACCGCCGCCCAGATGACCCTCGGGCGCCGGAGCGCAGGAAATGCGTTCACCCCGGTCAGCTGCATCGGGAGGACCGGCGTGCCGCGGACGGCAGCCGCCAATTCCTCCCCGAGGCGGGCCACATCCTCGTCCGGAACGTCACCATAGAACTTGACCGTGAGGTGCAGGTTCCCCTCTCCGACCCATCGCACGGGCCATCCGGTCTGCTTTAGTCTGGCCAACACGTCGAGCAGTGCCTCTCGCGCGGTTTCGGGCATGGGAATGGCCGCGAAGAGACGCATCAGAATCCGGGCTGGGAGGGGGCCACGACGGACAGCATCTTGCCACGGCGATAGC
>JABDII010000622.1 GCA_013003805.1 Gemmatimonadales bacterium | reverse complement strand
TATGGCGTGACCTACACCACCGCCGCCGAGCTCCGGACAGCGCTCCCCGACGCGCCGCTCGGCCCGGGCCAGCCGCTCATCGCGACCATCCCCGCCAGCGGCGTCCTCACCATCACCGCCCAGTAGCTGGAAGAAGAAGCCGGAATAACTGCAGCCAGCCCTCGGGCTGGCTGTTTCCTCAGGCGCCCGCGAGTCGGTTGTAGACCAGGCCGACGAGACGACCCAGCGCATAGCCCAACACGAAGGCGTAGACGAATCCGATGAGACTGCCCGCGAAGGTCACCCGATAGCCGGGAAAGAAGACCGCCAAGAGCTCGAGGTGCTCACCGACGTTTGGCCCTCCCTTGAGCACCAGGACATTGGTCGCGATGAAGAGGCCGCCGCCAAGAAGGAGGCCGAAGGCGATCCCCCAGGCCCTGGCATTGAGCCGCAGCATAGCGTGCCGCAGAGCCTCTTCCTCAGTCCTTTCCATAGTTCACGCCCCGAGTAGCAGTGTTGACCTGCCCATCAAATATGGTCGAGGAAATCGCGGGTTTGTGCCAACTCAGATCGCACCCGAATGAAGAAGATCAAGATTCCCATTGCCAAGTTTCGACAAAACGCAAAGAACCAACCAGCAACGAATCCGGCAACGAAGCCCCATAGGAGTCCAACGAAGGCCCCGGCCCACGACACGGTGTAGCCGGCGAAGTAATGCCTCAGGAGGGCGAGACCAGGACCCAGCTCTGGGCCGCGGTACAAGTAGACCAGCGTTGCCCCGCAGACCAGGAGCCCGGCGGCAAGCCCGATCGCCATGCCAAAGGCGCGTTTGTGGAGCGGGGCGAAGGCATACGTCAACTGCTGCGACGTCATGTCGGGTTCACTGGGAGGGCTGTCTGACATGATCATTCCGCTGGAGAGGTCGGCGTCTGACGGTCAGTACTCAGAGGAGGTTCCGGAGCCTTCCGCGGAACCGGTGGCCAACTTTCGAGCCCTACCTCTGAAAAGGCCTGGACGGCCACTGCAGGCTGAGGCTCACCGACAGCGTGGTGCACCAGCCATCCCCAACCCACGGCGATTCCATTGAGGAAATAGTAGGTCAAGTGGAGCGGAACCGCCCGGAGGGCGAACCAGAAGCCCCGGTGCTTCCTGAAGAACCCGTACAGGTGGCGATTGAACCACAGGACGGGCAGCAACAGAATTGCAGCGCCAACGAGCCAGCGAGCGTCCTGAGCCCCCAACGCGACAACGGCGAATGCAGCGCTCAACCAGACGAGAACCGTATTGACACGCTCGATCAAGCGCAGATTGAGGGACTGGGATTTTGAGACGATTCCCCGCTGAATGAGGAGCCTCGTCCAGGGCACGCCTCGATCCCTGAAGTCGGTCGCAATCATGTTCCGGAGGGTCCACCGCTTCAGGTGGGTCGCCTGAATGTTCGGTTCCAGCGAGATTTGATGCCCCAGTGCTTTGAGCCGGTGCCCCAGCTCAATATCTTCGATCTGAGGCCGCGAGAAATGCCATTCGTCGTACATTCCGGCCTCGAGAAACACTTCACGTCGGACCGCTCCGCAACCGGCCCAGAAGGTCTCCGCATCACCCCCATTCTGCTGATGGACCCAGTGATGGAGCAGGTTGCGGTACTGGGATACGAGCCCGGGGGCGGGTGGCGCAGCGTCATACGAACCGAAGACCGCACTGAAGCCTGGGTTCTCTACGAAAATCTTGACAAATCGTCCGAGGGTTTCCCGGTGGACGCACACGTCGGCATCGATGAACACAATGACGTCGCCTCTGGCAGCTTCGACACCGCGGTTGCGGGCATATGATGGCCCCTGCGGCTTCCGTCCTAGCGTCATGACGGTGTCTGCGTACTGTGCGGCGACCTGTGCTGTGCCGTCGGTGCTAGCGTCATCGACGACGATGAGTTCCCAGGAATCCCGTGGGAGGTCGCTCTCCGCCAATGCCCCGAGCGATTGGGGGAGAATATGCGCTCCTTGGTGGACCGGCACGATGATCGAGAGGGTCAGCCCTGGCGTCGTCACCGTGTCATCCCCTTTGGGACCAACGTTTCCTTCAAGCGACGCGCAGTTCGCCGAGTCCAG
Organism: Gemmatimonadales bacterium; assembly: GCA_013003805.1. Taxonomy (GTDB): domain Bacteria; phylum Gemmatimonadota; class Gemmatimonadetes; order Gemmatimonadales; family GWC2-71-9; genus JABDII01. The sequence continues at coordinate 8,341 of JABDII010000622.1, read as the reverse complement.
AGACGGCGACGAAACCTCGGAGTCCCCCAGCCACACAACCCAGGCTCGTCTCTGTAATAGTACATGTCCACCCGAGGTAACCTGGTGACATCTTCGCCGGCTCCAAGGGGCCGGTGGTCCGTCGTGCAGGCGAGCTTGAAGAGGCGTCCCGTGGCCCTGGCCGATCGATCATCGACGGCGCCGTAGGGATAGGCAAAGGTCGTCGGTGTGTACCCCGTGTTCGTCTGGATTGTCTCGAGAGAACCTTCAAGTTCACTTCGCAACTCACCGGGCGGCAGATGCGGCAGTCGCGTGTGGGTGTGGGTGTGGGCCCCGAGGTCCACGCCCTGTTCCGCGAGGCGCCCTAAGGCATCCCAATCAAGCAGCGGGAGGGTCGGAATCCCGGGGTCGGCTCTGCCTCCCCACGCGTTGGTCCCGCCAACGTGTCCGCTCACGACAAACAGCGTCGCTGGCAGACGACGGTCTTGAAGCACAGGAGCCGCCTCGGAGACGAAATTCGTAAAGCCATCATCGAACGTGATCGCAACCGCCTCCGTATCTGGGGGCAGGGTGAGCAGGGCTTCGAGAGTCACAACCTGGACGGGGCCCTCGGCCAGCCAATCAACATGCCGCCTGAACGACATCGAATCGATGGAGATCGGCGATCCGGACGAATCAATCGAGTGATACGTGAGTATGCAGCGCATCGCTCTGGTCAGGTCGCGGCCAGGCGTGACCGTTGATCGGCCACGACATCGCGAACGATCTCTTCAAGAGATGTCCGCGGCCGGAACCCTATCAGTCGCTCCAATTTGCTGACATCCGGTACACGCCGCTGCATGTCCTCGAACCCTTCGGCGTAGGCCTCGGTGTACGGCACCAGCACAATGTCGGAGTCAGCTTCGGTCAGCTCTCGAACCACCTCCGCCAACTGGAGAATGGTGACTTCTTCCTGGCTCCCAATATTGATCACCTGTCCCACCGCCGCAGGAGTCTCGACCAGGGCCAAGACCGCCGCCACGACGTCGCGGACGTGACCGAAGCAGCGGGTCTGCTGCCCGGTCCCGTACACAGTCAACGGATCGCCCTGCAGGGCCTGCGCTACGAGGGTGGGAAGCACCATGCCATAGCGCCCGGTTTGCCTCGGCCCGACGGTGTTGAAAAAGCGCGGGATGATGACCGGGACTCCTTTCTCCCGCCAGTACGCGAGTGCCAGCCACTCATCGAGCGCCTTGGAACAGGCATATGCCCAGCGTGAGTTCGCCGTCGGACCGAGCTTCAGATCGTCGTCCTCGGCGAAGGGAATCTTGACCCCCTTGCCGTAGACCTCTGACGTGGAGGCCACGACGACCAGCTTCTTCTTCTTGGCGGTGGCCTCCAAGACGACCTCGGTCGCCCGCACGTTGGTCTCGATCGTATGAACCGGCTGGTCCACGATCAACTTCACCCCGACCGCCGCCGCGAGATGCATGGTGACGTCACATCGGTCCACCAACTCCGTCACCAGGGGTGTGTCGGTTGCGGATCCGACTCGATACTCAAACCCAGGCCGGTCGATCAGATGATCGATGTTTTCCATGCGACCGGTCGAGAGGTCATCCAGCACCATCACAGCGTCACCTCGGTCCAGGAGCGCCTCTGCCATGTGAGAGCCGATAAACCCAGCGCCTCCCGTGATGAACACCTTCATACCACCTCCACCGGCGCGAGGGCCGCAACGATTTCATGCTGGCCGCGCCGTTCGGCGGCGCGTCTCACGATGTCGAGGTAGCGCGGCATCACCGCGTCCTCCGACCAATAAGCTTCGAAAGCTTGCCGCCCTGCGTGCGCCAACTGATTCCGGTACCCTCGGTCCTCCAGCAAGCGCCGCATACCTTCATGTAGTTCGGTTGAAGTCGCGAACAACTCCCCTCCTCCCGCTTGATCGACGATCTCCGGAAAGGGCCCCAGCCGGCGAGCCAGCACTGGTATCTCGTGCCGGAAGGCCTCGATCAGGATGATCCCAAAAGTCTCGTAACACACCGACGGCACAATCAGTGCCACGGCATGCTCATAGTAGGATCTGAGCGCGTCGACGGGAACCCGGCCAAGGAAGTGGACGTGCTCGATCCCCCCAGCCTGGGCCCGAAGATCCGCGGCGTACTCACCGTCGCCAGCCACTAGGAGATCGGCCCCCGGCGAGTCGCGGAAGAGCGGGATGACGTCATCCAGCCCCTTGATCTTCTCCAGTCGGCCCACGAAGAGGAAGTAGGGTCGGGGATGTGGAGACACCGTTCCGGAGTGAAGGTCAGGCTCCTCGTCGGGAAGGAAATAGGGCAGGACCTCCATTTCCTTCGGGAAGCCAAAATCATGGTGCTTCTGGCGGCTGAACTCACTCATGGCAATGAAGGCATCGACCTGGTCGAGTTGCCGCTCGAGATACCCGGTATACCGCCAGAGCTGAGGCGGACGCCGGTGATGCATCACGCACCGCAGGCACTCCCGACCCGTGCAAAGCTCCCGCCCGTGTCGCCAGAGCACGTGACTGGGGCAGACCAGCCAATGCTCATGTGCCATGTAGAGTCGCACCGACCCCTCCCCATACGACAGGACCCCAGGGCCTCCGACGAGGGAGATGTTGTGGAAGTTCACCACGTCGAATTGCCCGTCATGCAGGATACGTTGAATTCGGCGGCCATTGACCACGGGCCGTCCAATCTGTTGACTGAGCAGCGGGGAGACCGCGCCCACACCGCTTCGCAAAGGCACGACGTCCACGCCGTCCTGCTCTCCTTCCCCGACCTCGGGCACTGAGCCCGCCAGCGTCGCGAACGCGTCGACGTCGTGGATCACCGTCACATGGTGCCCCCTGGCGACGAGCCCGCGTGCAAAGCGTTGGATTCCTATCGCGTCCCCCCCAAAGTGATACGGAGGGTAGAACGTCGTCACGAAGCAGAACCGAAGCGGTCTCACGCGGCAGCCTCGCTGAGAGCGTCGAGGGCGACTTGGGCCGCATCGTTCCATTCGAGAGCCGACGCCCGATCCCGTGCTCGTTTGCCCAGCGTGGCTGCGAGTTCTCCATTCATGACGAGCGTCATCATCGCCTGAGCCAACGGAGCCGGCTCACCGGGAGCCACAAAGATTCCTCCACCCTCGAGCAGCTCCGGAAGTGGACTGGCCTGTGTCGCGATAACCGGAGCGCCACACGCCGCGGCCTCGACGGCGGGAAGCCCGAATCCCTCACATTCGGAGGGGAGCACCGCGGCCACCGAGCCGGCATGCAGATAGCGAAGATCTCCATCCTCCACGAATCCCGTCCAATGAACCAGGTCATCCGTACCGGCAGCCGTAATGAGCCGGTCGAGATCCTGCCCCGCGCGGTGAAACACATCGTCGGTTCGGGTCCCGATGAGCAAGAGATGAGGGGGATCGTTGGGAATCTGACGCACCACTTGGGCGTGGGCCTCTATCAAGACGTCGACCCGCTTGTGAGGGTTGAATCCGCCGACATAGGTAAACCACCGTGACCCACGTGGGATGCCCGAACGGGCCGCGAGTTCTGCCTCGCGCTCAGGGGAATCGCTCTCCCCAAAGACGGGTGCAGGTGCTTCGACTGCGACCCGAATGCGCTTCTCGTCCACTCCCAAGATCGAGACGATTTCCCTCGCAGCAAACTCAGAGACGGTGAGGATGAACCGGGCCTGCTTCAGGGCGAGCTTGACCTTGAGCTTCCAGAAGATGCGGTCGCGCCGGGTCGGCAAGGTCAGCGCTGGGTATCGCTCGGCGATGGTATCATGCACCGTCACGACCGCACGCAACCCGGGTGGGAGCGGAAAATACGTGTACACCGTCGGGCTGAAAAAGACATCGGGAGCGACACGCCACACCGCTCGAGTGAAGCGGAGCATGTCGGTAGGACTGCGGTATCCCTCAGCGGCGGCAGCCGTGGTCGGCGAAGTACGCTGCGGCACCTCGATCAGCTCGACATTGTGTGCCGATAGGTCAAACCGTTGGGCAGCGCGCCGGTCGACAAAGCAGAGGAACGTATCGTCCGCCGCCATTCGGGCCATCGCCGGGACGAGTTCGCGCGTGAACCGCCCGTAGCCGCGCCCGTTCGCCCAACATGTTGCATCGACTCCGATTCGCATGGCTACCCGCCGGTAGGAACCGGTTCCCGTTCACGCCCATCCACCCGTTGCTCTTCGTGGTATTCAAAATCGGTGTTGACGGCCCAGATGTCGTATTCGGCACCATTCATGTTCTGCACCGTCATCATCGCAGTGAGCATCGAGTGATCCTGATTGTTGTACTTGTGCATGCCGTTCCGCCCTACCGTATGCAGGTTCGGAACGGGGTCGATGAAAGAACGCACTGCCTGGAGGTGATCGGCGTAGCGTGAATCATATATCGGGTAGGCCTTGGGCATCCGTATCACGGCGCCATCCACCACCGACGTCGCCTCGGCGAGGCCGAGGTGCCCGAGCTCCGTGGTCGCGAGGGCAATCAGGTCAGCGTCAGGAGTGTCCCAGAGACCATCGCCCTTGAAGCAAAAATATTCCAGGCCAAGGCAGGTCCGGTCCGGCTCGGGGACCATGGCGGCACTCCAGTTGTTGAAGTTCTGGATCCGGCCCACCTTGACTCCCGGCGTGTGGATGTAGATCCAATTATCCGGAAAGAGGTCACCGCGGTCCAACATGAGTGCCACCACCAAGAAATCGCGGTACTTCAATCCTTCGCCCGCTTCACGAACGTGATCTGGGACAGCCGGATCGAAGCAACGCACGAGAGAGCGTACCGGCATGGTGGAGATGACGTGATCAGCGGCGAGACGAACCTCGCCATCAGGCGTCTGGGCGCGGACTGCGGCAACTTTCCCGTCGGCCAACTCGAGGTTGGTAACATGATGTCGCATGAGGACCTGATTCCCGGCCTCCACAACGCGGTCGCGGCATGCCTCCCACATTTGGCCCGGCCCAAGGCGGGGGTACTGGAACTCATTGATCAGGGTCTTGATCTTGGTCGACCGCCTGTTGAGGGAGGCGGCCGAGAGGATGGCTCGCGCGAGGGAAAGTCCCTGGATGCGCTGAGCGGCCCACTCCGCCCGAATCTCGGTGCACGGAATGCCCCAGACCTTTTCGGTATAGGTCTTGAAGAATGTCTCATACAATCGGCGCCCGAAGCGGTTGGTCACCCACTGCTCGAAGTTCTCTTCAACCTTCGAAGGCCAGATCTTTGCCCGAATGTAACTCAGAATGATGCGCGTAGCATTCAAGGGCCCAAGACCCAGTAGCGCATTCATGGGCTTGAGGGGGTAGTTGAAATACTTGCCGTTGTAGTGAATTCGCGAGAGTCGCGGTACGGAGATGAACTCCTCTCCCAGAATCTCATGCCAGAGGGATTCGACCGGCTCGATCTTGGTAAAGAAGCGGTGCCCGCCGATGTCAAAGCGGTAGTCTTTGTATTGGGCCGTTCGAGAAATGCCTCCGACCACCTCATCGCCCTCGAGCACGGTGACTCGGTGTCCCTGCTTCGACAGGAGGTACGCCGCGGTGAGGCCCGCGGGACCCGCGCCGACGACCACGACGTGGTCTCCCGGGCCGAGCTGAGCGGTGGCTCTGGTGGGAGACCCTGGCGAAGCAGTCATGGTCCCTGACCTAACAGACCCGGCTCAGGGCGTTACCCTGGCCGGCCCATGACCCGACAACCTCTCCAAGACCCCAGGAGACGACGAATACCGCCAACAGAGGACTCGCACGCAGAATCTCCCATCGACTTACGCCTTTGCGCCAAATCGTACTGACCACACGCCCAAAGAGAAGGGCTGGAAGTCCCAGCGCCGCCAGTCCGTACCCAAAGCGGCGCCACGCTGGCCACGTGGCGGTGCGCCCTCCGGCATACGACCGGGAATACAGGAATCGCTGGGACATGTACTCTCGCATCGTGTAGTGTTTCTTGTGACCGACGCGAATATCCGGGCGGCTGATAAGCTGAAGGCCGTCGCTTCTCATCGCGTCATGCAGGTGATTCTCCCAGCGCCCTTGGCCCAACACGTCGCGATAGCGTTCGATAACCTCGCGGCGATACACCACGTTGTTTCCGGCAAGACTAGTCACGTGCCCCTCAGGGAGGGGCGGCAAGAGGTGACTGTATTCGCACAAGAACGCCGCACGATCTATCAACCGTTCGGTCGCTCGATTCTCCACCGCACCCCCGACCGCGGCGGCTCCGCTGGTCTGCGCATCGAGCATCATCTGAGCCCATCCGGCCGGGACGAGGATATGGTCCTCAATCACTGCCACCGCGTCCGCCGATGCTTGCGCGAACGCACTGGCGCGAAGATCGGGAATAGTAGTCCCTTCGGCGGCCTCGAAGACGCGCACCCAGGGAAAGCGCTCCCGCACCGCGGCCCGAAGATCTTCTCCGACCCGATCGACCACGAGGACCTCGAGGTCGACCTCGGTTCGCTCGGCGGCGAGAGCCTCCAGGCACCCGGCGAGATCGCCCCACCCATTGACCGAGGGGATCACCACGGAGAGCGAGGCCGTCATGCCGCTCCCCACACCCTACGCTGAAGTCTACGGTCGAGAGGCACTGGAAACGTGGGCACCGTGCCAGATCATGGTTGCGATACCTCCTCCACCATTGTAGGAACTCCGCAACAACCCCTCCCTGGCTCCCGGACTCAAGCGAGGGGAATGGGCGTTAGGCAGACCCATTCGGTGACCAAATAAACACCGAACACGCTCACGCCCTGTATCGCGACCGCCTTCATGGACTTACGGCTGTCATGAACGGCCCGTACTGAGCCTTCCAGAGCCTTGGTCGTAGCAAGTTGTGCGCCCGGTGAAGGAGCCGGGCCGCCGGACGGTCCACAGTGCACTGAGAAAGCTGGCTGCCGCTGGGGGCCGGCGTAGCCCTATTCCGGAAGCCGAGGTGGCAGAGTTGAGCGGAAATCCGCCAAGGCTCGGCACGCCGCCGAGGTCGTGTCCGGAGCGACGTGGCTGCCCAGGCGGAACAGGTGGGACGAGGGGGGGAACGATTCAACCAGCTCGAGGGATCGGCAGGCCTGCTGCAGCGTTTCCGGGTAGGGACCAGACTCAATGGCCGCATTCCGGCCTAGAAAGATGTAATCCGCGCCACTCTCCACCACCCGATTGACAAACTCGGCCGGGTCAGTCGAAAGCACTGGGTGTGGACGGGTGACCCGCCGACCGCTGTAATACGCGAAGGTGGCCTCCTTGGCCGTGACTACCTTGGTCGAGTCCGGTGTGCTCTCCGCCACGAAGCTAGTCGCCGCGAAAAGACTGCGCTGGTCAGGATCGAAACAGCCGGGTGATTGCAGTGGCGCCGAGCGGTCACAGCTCCTGAATTCCTGCAAGCGCTCCCAGTTCGCACGAAACCCGGTGAGGAAGACCACCCCAGCCAAGCCGAGCCCCACGGCGAGGCCCAGGCCAGCACTATAGCGGCGACGGATTACGTCCGCCCCGGCTAGCAGGACCACGACAATGAGCGGCGTGACGGGAGCGAGGAATCGTCCAACCAGCCATGTCCAGAGGGCCAAGAGGGCACCGTACGCCAGCAGATAAAGCGTGAATACCTTCCACCGCCGCCAGGTGCTTGCCACGCCCAGGGCCCCGAGCCCCACCAAGACGACAACCCAGAAGACGTTGTCGGCGACCGTTCCAGGCGCCACTGGCAGCGGCAACTCCCACGGGATGATCCTGGCCAGATAGGCGGGTAGCCTGGTCGTAACCCGCTCCCAGAACTCGATGAGGAAACCGTGCTCGGCCGACCCGGCGACGACGTCCGCCATGTAGGTTCTACCACCATGCAGCTCGTGTGGGGCGAGCGCCGTCCACAGGAGCCACGATCCCACAAGCCCGCCGGCCGCAACCGAGAAAATCCAGAGCGCACGCCATTGCCGCTCCAAGACCCAGAGCAGAAACACGGCAACCAGGAGGGTGATCCCCACGCTCCGCGTCAATGCGGCGAGGATGGCTGCCGTCCCGAATGCCACCATCCACTTTCGATCCATCGACTGGCGGGTAGGGATCCATATGGCGACGGCTGAGAGTGCGAGGTACGGCGCTTCGCTCATGATTTCCCCCCCGAGCTGAACCAGTCCGGGATTGGCCACGAGCATGACCAGCATTAGGAGCGCCACGCCCGGTGACCACAGCCGCCGGACGGCGTCGAAGAGCAGGAGGAACGCGGTCACCACGAACGCCAGGTTCAGGAAAAGATAGGCATCGAGTCGGTGGCCCGAGAGGAATCCGGCAACCGCAAGAATTACCGGATAGAATGGCGGGGAATGCGAGTGGATCGGGGCGCCGACCACCCAGTGCTCGCGGTAGTGGAACCCGGCAATCGAACGGGCGAGCTG
>JABDII010000614.1 GCA_013003805.1 Gemmatimonadales bacterium | reverse complement strand
ATCGATCAGCCTCCTCACTCCTCACTCCTCACTCCTCACTCCTTCCTCGTCTCTCCTACTCCCTATTCCGCGCTCCCTGCCCTCTCCCTGCTTGACCTTTCGCGTCCCGGAGCCCATCCTACCGGCTTCCGCACGCCCGTCTACCCCAAGGAGACCGTCGCAATGATACACCGACTCACCGTACCACTTTCTGTCATGCTTCTCGTCACACTCGCCGGCTGCGGCCGCGAAGGGTACGATGCCGCCCAGGAGCAGGAAGCCGCGAGCGCCGAACCCGCAATGATGAGCGCCGTCCGTCAGGCGTACCCCAATTTACCGTCCGACGTGGTGTTCGAGAACGATCAGGTCGTGGCCCAGCGCGTCACGGCCGAGCCGGGCTCATGGACCGGCGAGCATCCACATGGCGAGAGCCAGCTTGCCGTCGTGCTCAAGGGCGGGACCGTGAAATACGTCGAAGGAGGCGAGGAGACCGAGCGAACCTACGCCACCGGCGATGCCTTCATGCTCGACCCGACCGAGGCTCATGACCACACCGCCATGGGCGAAGCAAGCATCGAATTCATTCTGATTACGATGGCGCCCAGTGCGGGCGGCGGCGGCAGTGCCCAGGAGTACCCCAACGAGTCGGCCGACGTGATGTTCGAGAACGACCGAGTCGTCGTTCAGAAGCTTGCGTTCGAACCGAATGTCTGGGCCGGTGAGCACGGCCATGCCGGCGAGCAACTCGTGGTGGTGATCAAGGGTGGAACCCAGGCCTACCGCGAAGGTGGTGAGGAGACCGAGCGGACCTTTACGGACGGTGAGGTGTTCATGGTCGAGCCCACCGACGCGCACGATCACGCCATTACCAGCGGCGAGGGCGTCGAGAGTGTGCTGATTACGATCAAATAGGCTGGAGCTATCGGCTATCGGCTATCAGCTATCGGCCATTCGCATGGAGGGATCGGAGATATGGCTGACCGCTATCGGCAATCGGTCCTTACGGATCGGCATTGCAGAGACTGATAGCTGGCGGCCCTGTAGTGACCTTTCCCTGCATCTATCTAGCTGTTAGCCGTTAGCCGGGAGCCCCCTCCCCGCCCCCACTCCCCACCGCACAATCACGTACCCGGCCGCCGTTGCGACCGTCAGATACGCGATCCCCGACGCCCACCAACCGAGCACCAGCTTCCCAACGCCGAACAGTCCCGCGTAGATGAACACCAGCCCCGCAAGCCAGCCGACCACGTCGGCCCAGCCAGAACCCGCGGGCGTCACCTCACTTCGAGCCGCAATGGGACCCCACCACGGCGAGTTAGGGCGGATCCGCCGATAGAAGGCCATCAGCTTGGTCTCGTCCGTCGGCCGCGTGAGCAGCGTCACCAGTACCCAGCACGCCGTCGACACACCCGCCGTCCAAATCAAGTGCCAGCCGAACACGATGTCGGGCATGAAGAAGTGAAGGCCGATGTAGACGACCGCGGTCGAGATCCAGGCCGCGATCTCGCTCCACGCGTTGACCCGCCACCACCACCAGCGCATGACGTACACGCCGCCGATCCCAACCGTCATGCCGAAGAACAACTCCCACGCCCCGCGGATGGATTGCATCGAGTAAGCGGTGATGCCGCCGATCACCATCAAGACCACGACACCGAGGCGAGCCACGACGACATAGTGACGGTCGGGCGCGTCGCGCCGCAGGAAGGGCTTGTACAGGTCGTTTACCACCAGGGACGCGCCCCAGTTGAGCAGTGTGTCGATGGTGCTCATGAACGCCGCGATCATGCTCGCGACCATGAGACCGAGCAGTCCGGCCGGAAGGTAGGTCACGATCGCCATAGGGTAGCCCAGTTCCTTGTCTTCGAGACCGGGAAATGCCACGAGCGAGACTAGCCCGACCAGGATCCAGGGCCACGGCCGGAGCACGTAATGCAGGAAGCAGAACCACAGGACGCCGAGGAAACTGTGGTGCTCGTCTTTGGCAGCGAGCATCCGCTGGACCATGTAGCTGGTGCCGCCGGCATCACGCGTGGCCCACCAATTCACCCCGATCAGCGCAACAAACGACACCAATGGCAGCGAAACGCCGTCCATCACCGGCACGAAGCTGAGCAGGCCTCGCGTCTGCTCGCCATACTGCTCGGCCAGCCGGAGTTTGAGCTCCCCGATGCCGCCGATGTCGCCCACCGCGATAACGGCAAGTGCGATGGCGCCGGCCATCGCGAGCAGGAACTGCACGAGGTCGGTCACCACCACGCCCCAGAAGCCTGAGAGCACGGTATACACCACTGCCACGACCAGGCATACCAGGATGCCGAACCACCGGCCATCGATCAGATGATCAATGCCGAGCCGCGCGGTTACGAGGTCGAGCTGGAGAAGAACGTCCAGAATCTTCACCATGGCCAGGATCACCCAGCCCATGATGATGCAGTTGAGCACGACGCCTTCCCAGACGCTTCGGAAGCCTCGGAGCACCTGAGCCGGCCGGCCCGAGTAGCGGAGCTCGACCAGCTCGACGTCGGTGATCACCCCCGCCCGTCGCCACAGCCGCGCGAAAAAGAACGTGGCCATGAGGTGCGCCGCCGCGAAGTTCCACACGAACCAGAGGCCCGAGATGCCGTCGTTCCCGACTAGGCCGGTCACGGCGAGCGGAGTGTCTGCCGCAAACATGGTGGCCACGATCGACGTGCCCAGCACCCACCACGGGAGGTTTCGTCCGGAAAGGAAATACTGCGCGATGTTCTGGCCTGCTCGGCGCCGGAAGAAGAGGCCGACTCCGAGCGCGAACAGGAGATAAAGGGCGACGATGAGCCAGTCGACGGGAGCCACGGAGAGAAGTTAGTGCCTTCGGGTCGAGTGCGACATTATGACGAGGAGAGTGAGGAGTAAGGAGCCGCGGGCGCGGCCCATCTGCCATTCTCCTCACTCCGTACTCCTTACTCCTTACTCCTCACTCCTCACTCCTCACTCTCTAATCCCCCACCGACTCCAGCAACGCCTCCAAGAACGCGCTGAGAACCGAGGGCCGTTGCTTTCCGAAGATCTTCCAGCTGTTGACTACGCCAATCACGTCGTGTTCCGGCAAGACCAACAGGAGCTGCCCTCCGAAGCCGAGTCCGGCCCATATCTCGGTGTCGCCCCGATCGGGGCGCCACCATTGGTAGCCGTAGCCCCAGCCGGCGCGGTTG
>JABDII010000572.1 GCA_013003805.1 Gemmatimonadales bacterium | reverse complement strand
GTGACAGGTTGGTCTGACGAGTCCTACATGAGTCTGAGTGCTCTCCCCAGGCCGAAACGCATCCTCATCTTTTCGGAAGATTACCCCCCGGCCGATGGAGGGATCGCCCAGTGGGCCCACGGTATGGCTCACGGGCTCTCCCACCAGGGGCACACGGTCGAAGTCTGTACTCGCCGGCGAGGAAGTGTTGGGGGGGCGGCCAAAGCCCGCCGGCAGGATGACACAGTGCCGGTCACCTTCGCGGAGGGGAAACGCTGGCGGCGCTATCGAACCTGGTACTGGCGGCGGGCGGCCCGAAACTTCCTCGCGTCGGGACCCGCTCCCGACTTCATCCTCTGTACCACGTGGAATTGCGCCCGCGGAGTCCTCCCGCTTGCCCGGCGGCGGGGCGTTCCTGTGGTGACGGCGGTGTACGGGCTCGAGGTCACCCGCCGGATGCCCTGGTTCAAGCGCTGGTGGCTTCGCCGCACCCTGCTCGGTAGCCATCGCGTGGTCGCGGTGAGCACCTTTACGGCGAATCGTGTGTTGTCCGACTCCCCGGCACTGGTGGGTCGGGTGGTTGTCCTTCCCGGCGGGGTCGACCCGACTCGATTCGTCCCCGGGCCCAAGCTCCCGGAGCTGATGCGGCGCTTCGGGCTCACCGAGGAGGATCGCGTCATTCTCACATTGGCCCGAGTGGTACCCCGGAAGGGACACGACCAAGTCATTCGGGCCTTGCCCCAGATCCTCCTGAAGACCCCGACGGCGAAATACCTGATCTGCGGCACCGGTCCCGCTGCATATGTCGAGCGACTCCGCCGGCAGGTCGAGGACCAGGGGGTGAGTGACGCGGTGATCTTCGGCGGGTATGTCGAATCACGGGAACTCAACGACGTCTACAACCTATGCGACGTGTACGTCATGCCGAGCCGGGAGATGGTGGATGAGGGAGACGTGGAAGGGTTCGGGATCACGTTTCTCGAAGCGAACGCGTGCCAGAAGCCGGTCGTGGGAGGCGATTCGGGAGGAATCCCCGACGCGGTCGTCGACGGCGAGACCGGGTATGTGGTCGATCCGATCGACTCGGACGCGATTGCCCACGCCGTGACCACGTTGTTGAGCAACTCTGAGCTGGCCGACCGGCTGGGCAGACAGGGATACACTCGGGTGACGCGACGCTACACCTGGAACACACTCGCCGCGGAGTTGGGTCGCCATCTCCTTCCTGAGGGCGGCTAGGCCAAGCCTCCTACTCACCACAGCCACCGTACGACGCTAGCTTACGGGGCGTGTGGGGGATCCTCGCAGTCGCTCTCCTCGTGTTCCTGGCGGTAGCGGTCTGGTACATGACCGCCATGCCGGGCCGACCCCATCGTGGCGTCCTTTCAGATCTCTCGGACGAAGAACGGGCGCTTTCGGCGTCGCTCGCGGGGCACGTGCGGGTGCTGGCCGAGGAGATCGGGGATCGGAACGTTTGGCGGCTGAGCCGGCTGGCCCTCGCGGGGAAGTACATCCAGGAATCGCTCACGTCCCTTGGCTACACGCCCAACCGCCAGCGGTATGAGGCGATGGGCATACCGGTGGAGAATCTTGAGGTCGAGCTACCCGGCACGTCGAAGCGAGAGGAAATCGTCATCGTTGGCGCGCACTACGATTCGGTGCGAGGCTGTCCCGGTGCCAACGATAATGCGTCAGGTGTTGCCGCTCTCCTCGAGCTGGCGCGGGTGCTCCAGACTCAGTCCTTCTCGCGCACCGTCCGCTTGGTGGCCTTTGTGAACGAAGAGCCGCCCTTCTGCTTCACGTCGGAAATGGGAAGTGACCGCTACGCCGCGCGGTCGCAGGCCCGGGCCGAGAAGATCGCGGCGATGGTGTCCCTCGAGACCATCGGATACTACTCGGCCGCCAAGGGAAGCCAGCGCTATCCGATGCCGTTCGATCTTCTTTACCCCAGTACCGGGGACTTCATTGCCTTTGTCGGCAACCTGCGCTCTCGCGGACTGGTGCGCCGCTCGGTCGGCGCCTTCCGCCGCGCGACCCGATTTCCCAGCGAGGGGGTCGCGGCACCGGGATTCCTGCCGGGAATCTATTGGTCGGACCAATGGTCGTTCTGGCGCCGAGGGTACCGGGCGGTGATGGTGACCGACACGGCCCCGTTTCGATATCCCGCCTACCACACCGAAGAGGATACGCCGGAGAAGGTCGACTACGACCGGCTCGCCCGAGTGGTTGGAGGACTCGAGCAGGTGGTCCTCCATCTGGCCAATGACTGAAGCCCCCTCCTCGGCCGCCCCGTGGCGTGAGCCGTTGGCCCGCGCGCGGCACGCTCATGACAAGGCCGGGCTCGAAGACTACCTGCAACTCGCCACGATCCGGCCCGACGGCACGCCGGCCAACCGGACCGTCGTGTTCCGCGGTTTCTTGGAGCATCCCGACCGACTGCTCTGCGCCGCCGACACGCGGAGCGAGAAAGTCGAACAGCTCCACCGGAACCCGGCGGTCGAGTTGTGCTGGTATTTCCCCCGGAGTCGCGAACAGTTTCGAGTCCGTGGCACGGCGACGGTGATCGAGGCTGGCCATCCCGATGCGGCAATGCTGGTGACGCGGGATACGGTGTGGCTGGGACTGTCGGGATCGGTCCGGGTCCAGTTTGCCTGGCCCGATCCGGGAGGGCTGCGAGAGGATCCTGCCGTGTTTGACATCCCGGCCCCGGCCAAGGCCTCCCCTCCGGCCGAATTCTGCTTGATCGTGGTGGAGCCGGAGCGGGTTGACCATCTCCAGCTCCGCCCGTTCCCCCACGAACGGCACGTGTATGAGCGCGACGGGGCGGGCGTATGGGCGGTCACCGCGGTCAACCCCTGAGAAGAAACTATCCCGAGCTTTGCTTGCTCGATTGAGACCCGGTCCGCGTTGTTTCTCGACCGCTCACCCCCGGTTGACATCCTAGCTTGGCGTGGTGGAATCCGATCCTTCCGCCCGACTAGCGCTCGCCAGGGATAGGCTGTGGCGCGACTTGCCCACCGGTGAGCCGGAGGCCGTGAAGAGCAGGATGCTGATAGGAGGTCATATTCGCGCCACCCGCCGCGGCCGCCAGCTCCTCGCACGTGTTAGGCAGCATTTCTCAAATTGCAGACGGGCTGGTCGTTGCAGGCGACGACGAGCCTCTCATCAACACGATCGGCTATTCCGCTCCCGAATGCTCTCCCAGAGTGCTCGAACTTGGGACAGACCCTGGAACTTGGGGTAAACCCTAGTCGACTGGGTACCCCATCCCACTGGCTGGACGCCTCCAGTACCAAGCGCGATACTAGAGATAGGGGAATGCAAACTCCTAATCCTCAAACCGCCGCACCCGCCGGACCGCGGGCTCGCGTGAGCCTTGCCATCGAGAAGCGTCGTTAGGGGTGGTGCGAGCAACGAGCAGAAGGGAGGGCCTCATGATGCGCTCGAGCATGGCAGTAGTCTTCCTGCTGTTTGGAGGAGTAGGAGCGGGCTCCGCCCAGGACACCCTCCGGGTCATGTCTTGGAACCTCGAGTCCGGCGGATCCGCCGTAACCACGATCGCCGCCCAAATCCAAGCGTTCGACGGTATCGACATCTGGGGTTTCTCGGAAGTGCCGTCGAACGCGAAGACCCAGTACCAGCGCGGAGCCGGGCTCGGGGAGGGCGCATTCTTCGACGGTGTGATGAGCCAGAGTGGCGGAGGCGACCGACTTCTCATCGTGTTCGACACAGGCCGGTTCGACTTGCTGGGTTCCGCGGAGCTGGACGAGATCAACTCTCCTGAACTCCACCATCGATCGCCGCTCGTCGCGCACTTCCGGGAGAAGGCGACCGGCCTCGAGTTCAAATTCATGGTGAATCACCTGGCGAGAGGCGATAACAGCCGCCGCCACATCCAGGCGACCCAGCTCAACGATTGGGCGGAGACCCAGACGCTCCCCGTGGTCGCAGTCGGGGACTACAACTTCGACTGGGATCTGCCGAACGGGACGAGCCACGATCAGGGGTTCGACAATCTACTCGCCGACGACGTCTTCGTTTGGGTGAAGCCGGATCCGGTCAAGCGCACGCAGTGCAGTGAGGAAGACGGCGGCTGCCGCTTCAATAGCGTGCTAGACTTTGTGTTCGTGGCCGGGCCAGCGAAGAGCTGGACCGCAGAGTCCGATGTTGTCGTCCGGGCTGGCGACTTCCCCGACAACGACCTGACGAGTGACCACCGCCCCGTCGAGGCGATGTTTGTCACTGACACCGCCGAAGCGACGACGCGCGCTCAGATCCTCGCCCGGATCGTCGCCTTGGAGGCAGAGCTCGCAGCGCTTCGTGCGCTGGTCATGAGGTTACCGCCGGA
>JABDII010000569.1 GCA_013003805.1 Gemmatimonadales bacterium | reverse complement strand
GTATCGCGGTGAGGTCTGGGTGTTCGCCGGCTCGGGCGGGGGCGGGGGCGGGGGCGGCCTCACGGTGGTCAACCGCCTGGGGCTCGAATCGTATTTGGCCGGTGTCCTGTCCGCCGAAATGGGACGCCGTGAGCGACGCGACCAGCCCGCGCTCTTGGCGCAGGCCGTCGTCTCGCGCACCTACGCGGTCCGAAACCTGGGCAAGCGAGTGGCGAGCGGATTCGATCTACTCCCAACGGTTGCCGACCAGATTTACGGCGGCGTTGGTGCGGAAACGGTCCAGGCATGGGATGCCGTCCGCGGGACGCGCCACCAGGTCCTGACGCATCGCGGCCGGGTCATCGATCCGTTCTTTTCGTCGACCTGCGGTGGGACAACCGCTGCAGGCATCGAGGTATTTCGGGCCGCGGAGCGGCCCTATCTCCAGTCCTTGCCCGACGTGTCGCCGACGGGGGAGGCCTACTGTAGCCTGTCGCCACGGTTTCGCTGGCGGCAGGAATGGACCGGGGACGAATTGACCCGTACGGTCCGTCGATTTCTTCCGGCCGTGTCGTCGATTGGCGGCAGTGAGATTAGCTCCGTTCGCGATGTGGCGGTCACCGAGCGCACTACCTCAGGGCGCGTGGCCGCCATCGCGATTCAGCTGGCCGGTAAGGGTGGTGGAAGTGGGTCTGTGGTGGTTCGCGGACCGGACATTCGGCGCGTGCTCCGCCCGACGACAGGCCAGCTGCTCTTGAGCGCTCAGTTTTTGCTCACGGCAGAGCGGCAAGGCGGTCGTGTGCAACAGTTGGCGGCCGACGGCGCCGGCGCCGGACACGGGGTAGGCTTCTGCCAGTGGGGAGCCGTGGGACGAGCCCGCGCCGGGCAGGAGTACCACGAAATCCTCGCGGCGTATTTCCCGCACACCGTGCTAGAGCAACTCAACTGATGCGGCCCAGGATTTCCGGAGCAATTTCAAGACGAGCGAGATCCGTGAGGCCGAGACCGCGCTGGCCTGGGTGGTCAACGACCCCGAGGGCAACTTTACCATCGACCTCGGCCAGGCTCGTTGGGGTGACGTGGCGCTCGGTCTGGATTTCCAGTATCTCCTGGGAACGTGGAGAGGCGGTCGCTGGCAGCCTTACCTCGGCCTGGGGACGAGCGAGTACTTTCGAAACGGATCCGGCACCGCGATCGACGGCACATTTGTCGAGGGCGCGCTGGATAACATCAGCGCCGGGATCAATTCCACTGCCGGCTGGGACATCGCGCTCGCGCGCGGCGTGGTCCTGAACGTAGGAGGTCGGGCCGTGCTCGCGAGTGATCTGCGGGCGAACGGCCTTCAGGCCGCCCTCGGGTACCGGGTACCCAGGAGTAGTCCATGACGGAACGCATTCGCGTGGGTGTCATCGGAGCGGGCGCCATCGCCCAGGTGGCGCATCTCCCGACGCTCAGAAAGATCAAAGACGTCGAAGTGGCGGTCATCTGCGACTCGGATCTTCCCAAGGCCCGCGCAGTGGCGAATCGCTTCAAGATCAACGACGCCTTCGACGACATCGACGACGCGCTCCGGTACGAGGAGCTGGACGCGTTGGTCATTGCGACGCCGAATCACCTGCACGAGGCGCATGTGCTCTCGGCCCTGTCCGCCGGACTGCACGTACTGGTGGAAAAGCCGCTGGCCACGTCCACCAAGGGAGTCGCTCGGGTGATCCGCCAGGCGGAGAAGGGTGATCGTATCCTGATGGTCGGGACCAATCAGCGCTACCGCCCGGATGTCGAGACCATTCGCGGATTCGTCGAGAGCGGCGAGCTCGGCAAGATCGACAGCGTTCGGGGGAGCTGGCACGTGTTTCGGCCCAGCCGCTCTCAGCTCGGCTGGCGTCTGAAGGAAGAGCTCGCGGGCGGCGGCGCCATGCTCGATCTCGGGCTCGCGGTGCTCGACATCGGCATCTGGTTGGCCGGAAACCCCAAGCCGGTCCGGGTGAGCGGGATCCTCAACCGGCCGAACGAACGGGCGGTTGAGCACGCCGGCTCCGCGTTCGTGGTGTGTGAGAACGGGGCATCGATCTTCCTCGATG
>JABDII010000562.1 GCA_013003805.1 Gemmatimonadales bacterium | reverse complement strand
GACCTGGTCCATCCGCGACCCGGTGTCCACCAGCGCGGTCCCGACAATGGTGAGGGATCCCCCGCCCTGCTTACTGTCGATCCGGCGCGCACTGCCCAAGAATCGCTTCGGCTTCTCCAAGGCGGTGGCCTCCAACCCACCCGAGAGGGTGCGACCTCGGCCCCGTTCAACCGTGTTGTAGGCCCGAGCGAGACGGGTAATCGAATCCAGGATGATGACGACATCCTGCCCGGTTTCAACCCGACGGCGCGCTCGCTCGAGCGTCATGCTCGCAACGGCGATGTGCCGGTCAGCCGGATGATCGAAGGTCGAGGCGATGACCTCTCCAAACCCGCCTGATTCCATCTCCGACACTTCTTCCGGCCGCTCATCGACGAGCAGGATCATCAGCGTACAGTCGGGATGATTGGTCGCCACCCCCTGCGCGATAGCCCGGAGGACGGTCGTCTTTCCGGCCTTGGCCGGCGCCACGATCAAGGCGCGCTGCCCCTTCCCGAACGGGCAGAGGAAATCGATGACGCGGGTGATGTGGGCGACGCTACGGTCGGCCCCCGCCTCGCACTCGAGGGGGAGAAGTTCGTTGGGGTGTGTGGCCGTCAGGGTGCCGAAATCGGGCCGCTCGAGCCGGCCGTTACACGGCTCCCCATTGACGCGAGTCACTTTCACCAAGGGTGGGCTCTTGCCGCGCCGATTGGGCTTGCCCACGTCGCCGCTCAGTTCGTCTCCGGGGCGCAATCCGAATTGCCGAATCAGCGATCGCGAGACATAGACATCGTTCCGGCCCGGGAGATATGAGGTCTTCGGCCGCCGGAGAAAACCGGACCCGTTCGCCAGAATGTCCAGCACACCCAGTGAGTGGTTTTCGGTCACGCGATTCCTTCGTCTATGATGGGTATCGAGCGCTCAAGCCCGGGGATCCTTTATGCTGCCCAGGTGAGCCTGCATGCATCACCACCCGACAGGGGCGCGTGGTCGGCGCATTGCCGGGGGAGATGACTTCGGTCTCGGTTGAGGTGCCGTGATCCTCGAACGCGATCGCACCCGATCGTGTGGCGGGAGGTCGCCGGTCGAAGGCTGACTGCATCGAAGGCCGAGCCGCTGCGGTGGTGAGAATATGGAACAGGGCCCGCGCTGGGGCAACCAACCAACCGTCCGGGGCCGCCATTTGGCCTCAGAGAAGGATCATGCCGGCGAGACCCAGCAGCAGGAGAAATCCGGCGATATCGGTAAACGTGGTGACGAAGACCGACGAGGCGATGGCGGGATCGACGCCGATTCTCTGAAGCAGGATTGGGATGAACGCCCCGGCACACCCCGCAATGAGCACGTTTCCCGTCATGGCAACGAATACCAACAAGCCCAACCGGGGACCCTCTCCAAGCGTCAAGGTTACGACCCCGACCGCCACGCCGACCACGAGGCCGTTGACCGCGGCGACCAGCGTTTCCTTGCCGATGACGCGAAGCGATTGCCCTCGAGGAATGGTCCCGAGTGCGAGCCGGCGCACCGTCACTGCCAAGGCCTGCGTCCCGGCGTTCCCTCCCATACCGGCAATGATCGGCATCAACGCGGCGAGCACCACGGTGGCCTGGATGACGTCTCGGAACACCAGAACGACCGCGGAGGCAAGGCCCGCGGTGAGGAGATTGACGGTGAGCCAAGGCAACCGACTGCGCACAGCGCTGCGCCACTCCGCTCCCAGTTCTTCGTCGGCTGAGACGCCCCCGAACTTGAGGAGGTCCTCGGTTGTTTCGGCTTCCACGACGTCATCGACGTCGTCGAAGGTGACGCGACCCAGCAGACGGCCGTCCCCGGCTACGACCGGAACGCTCGGCAGATTATACCGCGCCATCACCCGGGCGACCTCCTCCTGATCGACATCCGGTGCGACCACAATATCCGCGTCTTCCATCACGGCACGGACCGGGCGCTCCAGCGGGCTCACGACGAGGGACTTGAGGGGCAGAAATCCGACCAGGCGGCCGAGCTGATCGACAACGAAGATTTGATAGAAATCCTCCACTTCGTCCGCCTGCTCACGGATCCCTTGAAGCGCCTCGGCCGCGGTCACCGTATCCAACACCGTGACCACGTGGGTGGTCATGAGCCCGCCGGCTGTCTCCTCGTCGTATCGGAGGAGTTCCTCTACCTCTGATGGATCTTCAACCTCGGCGAGGATTCGCTGCTGCTCCGCGGGGTCGAGATCGCCCAGAATATCCGCCGCATCGTCGTCTTCCAGCTCTTCGAGGATGTCAGCGGCCTGCTCGGTATCGAGCGCCGCGAGCGTCTCCTCGGCGTGGGCCTCCTCCGGCATCTCGGCCAACGCGTCGGCCGAGATATCCGGCGGCAGGGCCTGGACGGCGAGGAGTCGTGCCTCGTCGTCGAGCGCAGCAAGGACGTCCGCCAGATCGGCCGGTTCGAGCTCGCGCGCCAACTCCACGAACCGCTGGAGCTGTCCAGCCTCAACCAATTCGAGAAGCCGTTCCGGTCTGGGAGCCTTGGTCACTGGGTCTCCTTCAGTAGTCGGACCGCGCGGACGGGACCGGGGCGGATCAGGACACGTTCGAGCCTCGCGGGAGTCGCTTCCAGGACGTCGAACTCCAGGTCGTGGATCACGAATCGCTCGCCCGGTCTGGGAATCCGGCCGGCGAGCTCCGTCAGGAGCCCACCTATGGTCTTCGAGCGAGCGCCGGCGAGCGAGACCCCGAAGCGTTCCTCGAGGGTCGAGAGCGGTGTCGAGCCATCGGTCTCGAGCAGCATCGCCTCGGCACCCGCGGCGTCGGCCGTACCCTGCTGTTCATCGTGCTCGTCGAAGATCTCTCCGACGAGTTCCTCGAGGAGGTCCTCGAGCGTGGCAATGCCCAACGTACCTCCGAATTCGTCCAGCACAACGGCGAGATGACGCCGCTCCCGCTGCATATCGAGCAGCAGGTCCACACAGGAACGACTGGCGGGCGCGACCGCTACCGGCCGAATCGGCAGCGGCTCCCCCGGGGCGAGCTTGAAGAGATCGAAGGCGTGCAACATGCCGATCACATCATCCAGCGTGCCGCGATAGATCGGAATGCGGGTGTAGCCGCTTTGGTTGAACAATTGGGTGATGTCCTCGAGCGACGCACCCTCTTCCACCGCAACGATGTCGGTTCGCGGGGTCATCGCTTCTCGAGCAGGGCGCTCCGTGAACGTCATTACCCCGCCAACCATCTGGAGATCCGATTCCACATCGAGTCCGACGGCGGCGCCCTCGCGCCATAGCGACCGCAACTCATGCGCCCGGCCGCCCCGCCTCACGGGCAAGAGCCACCGCAGCACTCCAGCCCACACCTCGAGGATCGGAATCACATACCCGGCTACCGCTTGTGCTCGAGGCTGCGTCACGCGCCGGGGAAAGAGATACCCCCCAAAGAGAACCAACGGCACGGCGATGAACATGCCGATGAGTGCCAGGAGCCACCACCGCGAACCGGAAAAGGCCGCCGGCAAGGCGGCGCCGAGGATGACGACGCCGAAGGCCGTGGTCGTCGAGGCGGCCGCGAGGAGCGTATCGAGCCGACCCAGACGGGTGAGGGCGCCCGCGGCTCCTCGGAGTTGCCGTGACGCGGCCCGAGTGAGCTCGACGCGACTGATCGCAACCAAGGCCGCACCGGCCGTAGCACCGAAGACCGTCAGGCACAAGCCGATCGCCAGCACTGCCCACGTCATTGGCGATGCTCCCGGGCCGTACTCGCCTCGGGCTCCGCGGTGGGCGGGACGGGATGAAGGCGGACCCACTTGACCCGCCGCCCTATCATTTGCTCAACGTGGAGAGCGTACCCAGGCAGCACGACGGATTCACCGGTGCGTGGGACTCGGCCGAATTCGGCAAACACGAGGCCGCCAACTGTGCTCACGTCTTCGCGGCCGAAGCTGTGTTCGAGGACAGCCTCCAGCTCAGCGAGGGCGACCCCGCCCTGCACCGCGAGGCTTCCATCTCCTACTTCCTGGATCGGGGCGACTTCATCCGTATCGTATTCATCTCGAATCTCTCCGACGACTTCTTCGAGAATGTCCTCCAGCGTCACGATGCCGGCTGTCCCGCCGTACTCATCCACCACGACCGCGAGATGTCGGGGACCGCGCTGGAAATCGTGCAGCTGCCGGTCGAGTGACTTGCCTTCCGGGACGAACACCGCTGGCCGGATGAGACTGGTCCAGTGCTCTCGCGCGTCGACTGACTGGGACAATGTGGCGAGGAGATCCTTCGCGTAGACGACTCCGACCACGTCATCGGGATTCCCATCGAGGACCAAGAGCCGGGAGTGCTCCGCGCTTCGGAAGGACGTGACCACGGCATCGAACGTGTCGGATTTGTCCACGGCGACGATGTCGATCCGGGGGGTCATGACTTCCAACACGGTCTTCTCGGCTAACGAAAAGACCCCCATGAGCATCTCGCGCTCGGCCGCCACGAGATGTCGCTGCTCGGCCTGCCTGTCGCCCGCGCGCCTATTGGTGTCGGCCCACTCCACGAGACGGAAGAGCGGAGCAAACGGGGGAAGGGTGCGGACAGCCATGCGGCGGGCCGGGCTCGTCAGGCCGGGTTCAATCGCGGCCAGGGCCCGAGGCAACAGATCGCCGATGACCCAGACCAAGCCCACCACGAGTCCGAGACGGATGAGTTGACCCATGGAAGACCAGGCCCACCACGACACCGCCGCTCCGGCAGCCACCCCAGCCAAGACCAAGAGTGAGAGATGGACCACGTGCAACGCGCGGGCGAGCGGCAGCGTGCCGCCACCCGTGGGCATGCGGCCTTCGAGCGCGCGCGGCAGATCCTCGTCCGATTCCGCCGCGACCGCGACCCAAGCTGCCCACAGCGTCAGGATGACGGCCGCCACCGGGGCGACCCAACTTTGTAGAAACTCGGTCACGTGAGCGACCTCACATACCGTTCCTGTCGCTCCCACATTGGAGACGCGGTCCGTTCCGAGCCGGCCGGATGGTCATACCCCAGCACATGCAATGCTCCGTGAATGATCAACCGCGTCAGTTCCTCCTCGAGCGAAATCCCGCGCGAGCGGGCCTCGCGTTCCGCGACCCAGGGGCAGACATACACGTCCCCAACCAGCCTGCCATCGGGCTCGGGAAGCCGGAAGGCCACCACGTCGGTCGGACGGTGCATCCCAAGGTATTGGGCGTTGAGCCGCCGCATGGCGTCCCGACCCAGGAATGTGATCGAGATCTGAGCGTCTTGGTTCTCTCCCCCTAGGACCGTTCGAACGATGTGCTCGACCCGGTCTTCCGCCAGAGGACGGCGGCGTCCGCTGACCAGGACATCGCTCGAGCCCCTCAACCCGCCCCTCACCGCACGGCTCAGCGCGTTCGGGGGACCCCGGTGCTGCCCTGCCGGCATCAGGTCCCTTGATCCTCCGCGTAGGCGCGGATGATCTGACGGACGAGGCGATGCCGGACCACATCCGCCCCGCTCAAGTAGCAAAAGGCAATTCCCTCGACTCCGGGAAGAATTCGCTCGATTTGAAGCAATCCGGATTCCTGGACCGACAAGTCGATCTGAGTCTTGTCCCCGGTGACCACGGTCATGCTGTTCACGCCCAATCGAGTCAGAAACATCTTCATCTGAGCACCCGTGGCGTTCTGGGCCTCGTCCAAAATGATGAAGGCGTCTGACAGCGTCCGGCCTCGCATGTAGGCCAACGGTGCGATCTCGATGACGCGATGTTCGAGGGCCCGTTGCACCCGGTCGTGCGGCATCATGTCCTCGAGTGCGTCATACAGCGGGCGGAGGTAGGGATCGACCTTGGCTTGAAGATCGCCAGGGAGGAACCCCAGCGATTCCCCGGCCTCCACCGCGGGCCGGGCCAGGATGATGCGCCGGACGCGCTTGCGCGCCAATGCCTCGACGGCCTTGGCGACGGCCAGGTACGTCTTTCCGGTCCCCGCCGGCCCAATGGACACGACAATGTCGTGCGTCGTCATCGCCTCGAGGTACTCCCGCTGCCCCTTCGTTTTCGGCGAGATCGGGCGGCGAATGCCGGGGAGCACGATTTTGAGCTCCCCTCCACTCGCACTTGCCCCGGCCGCTGCCACAGGAAGCGTCCCGTCCTCCACCAGGCGTACCACATCATCGGGGCCGACCGTCACTCCCATGCGAGCGAGGTCGATCATCTCTTCGGCGACCGCCACGGCGCGCTTCATGACCTCCGCGCCTCCATCTAACGTCAACGTGTCTCCGCGAAGTGAGGCCCGCACTCCGAGTGCCCGCTGCAACTCAAGGAGATTGGCGTCATTGACGCCGGCGAGCAGCAAGGGGTCCGCCCCTTCGGCGGCGAGGCGTTTCTGGGATGCTGGAGTCGCCGGTGAAGGGACAGGATCTCGATTGGTCATTGGCGTTTGAGCTCCAAATTGAGCTCCGAAATCTCCTGTGGGTCGACCGGTGTGGGGGCGCCTTCGAACAGCGCCTGGCCGCGCGCGGTCTTGGGAAACGCGATGACTTCGCGCAACGACTCTGCACCTGCCAGGAGCATGACCACCCGGTCGAATCCAATCGCGAACCCCCCGTGCGGAGGCGCCCCAAACTGCAAGCCATCGAGCAAGAACCCAAAGCGGCGCCCGATGTCGGACTCGGAGATCCCGAGTTGCCGGAAGATCGTCCGCTGCAATTCGATATCCGTGATTCGAATCGAGCCGCTGCCCAACTCGTTGCCGTTATACACCACATCATAATGCGTGGACCGGCACCGGGTGGGAGCGCGCTTCAGCAACTCGAGGTCATCGGGATGCGGAGCCGTGAACGGGTGATGGGCAGGCACCGGTTCTCCCGACTCCGGGTCGCGCTCGAAGAGTGGAAAATCCACCACCCAACAGAATGCATGCTCGCTCGATGGGCGCGCATCGGGACGGCCGATGAGCCCTGCACGCACGGCCGCGAGGACGCCCGACGTCACATCGTCTGGACCAGCCGCTGCAAGGAGCAGGTCACCCGGTGGTGCTTCGATCCGGGAAGCCGAGTCGGCGCCTAGGGCCTTCACCCCCTGACCTTCCCACTCGGCATCCCGGCGACGGGCCCAGATGAGCCCGCCCGCCCCAGCATCCCGGGCAAGCTGGGTGAGCCCGTCGATCTCTCGGCGAGTGAACTCGGCGCCGCCCGGAACCATGATGCCGCGGAGCCGGCCACCGTCCGCCAAGGCCTCAACAACGAACGGGGCTGGACTCCCAGCACCGCCATCGGCTCCGCCCTCCGCCACCGCACCAGTCAGATCACGTATCTCCCACCCGTAGCGGAGGTCGGGCTTATCGAGCCCGAATCGCTCCATCGCATCTACATAGGAGAGACGGGGAAACGGCTGATCGATACGATGCCCCGCCTCGTCCCACAGATCGACCAGCACCTGCTCCACGAATCCTTGCACGTCCTCAGGCGACACAAACGATGCTTCGAGGTCGATCTGGGTGAACTCCGGCTGCCGGTCCGCCCGGAGGTCTTCGTCGCGAAAGCAGCGAGCGATCTGGAAGTAACGATCGAAACCCGCCACCATGAGCAGCTGCTTATAGATCTGTGGTGACTGGGGCAATGCGTAGAACTCGCCGGGATACTGTCGGCTCGGAACGAGATAGTCCCGAGCGCCTTCCGGAGTCGGCTTCGTCAAAATAGGTGTTTCAATTTCCAGGAATCCCTGGTCTGACATGCTTCGCCGCGCGCGCTGCAACAACCGATGCCGCAACACGAAGTTTTGCTGCAGCTCGGGGCGCCGGAGATCCAGGATGCGATACTTGAGCCTCAGTTCCTCCGCCGGGAGTGCCTCGCCCTCCTTGAAAGCGACCTGGATTGGGGGCGTGATTGCCGGCCCAACGACCTCGAGCGAGCGGACCCCCACCTCGATCTCGCGAGTTCCCATCGTGGGGTCGCGAGCTGCCTCGGGTCTCTGAGCCACCTCCCCCTCCACCAAAAGCACTTGCTCCACTCCGACCCGGGCAGCGAGTTCCATAACATCCGGCGGGGTGTAGTCCGGGTCGCACGACAGCTGGACCAGCCCGGTCCGGTCGCGCAGATCGAGGAAGACCAAGCCGCCCAGGTCTCTGCGGCGATGGACCCAGCCGCCGAGGCGCACTGGCTGCCCCACGTCGCCAGAAGTCAACGTACCACAATGATGAGAACGCATTTGAGGAGAGGCGGTCATCCGAGGCGGAAGGTCCTCAACAGCCGGAGGGACGAAGGAGGGAGTCAGAGCCTCATGGGGGAAACGTAATGGCCGCAGAGAGCGGGAGCAAGTCAAGCAACGAGTGATGGTTAGCCTGTTTCCCACCCGTAGCGCCGACCGGATGCCGCCACCCTGAAGTGTATCTTTCCGGCGCCATGCCCAGACGAATCGCTCGCGCCGCGGACGCGCCGGAGACGCTGTTGGATCTGACCCCTTCACAGGCGCGGCGCCGACTCGCCGAGTGGGTTTCCGACCGAGGCTTGCCACGCTACCGGGTGGATCAACTCATCGCCCGGCTGTGGCAACGCCCGGTGGGGAGTTGGACCGAGGCGACCGAGTTGCCTAAGGGTCTTCGAGCGACACTCAACGCCGCCGTCCCCCTCCCCCGTCTCAACGCCGAGGTAGTGCAGACGTCGTCAGACGGAACCCGGAAGTATCTCTGGCGGCTCGCGGACGGCGAGACGATCGAATCGGTCCTCATCCCGGCGGGCAAGCGTCGGACCCTGTGCGTGTCCTCTCAGGCAGGCTGTGCCTTGGGATGCGTCTTCTGCGCGACCGGACAAATGGGATTCCGCCGTCATTTGAGTCCCTTCGAAATCGTTGGCCAATTGCGCGAGATCGTCCTGGCGCGAGAGTCCGACAAACCCACCAATGTGGTGTTCATGGGGATGGGAGAGCCGTTTCTCAACTGGCCCGCCGTGGACCGTGCGCTCACCATCCTCAACCACGCAGAAGGCATCGGAATCGGTGCGCGGCACA
>JABDII010000530.1 GCA_013003805.1 Gemmatimonadales bacterium | reverse complement strand
AGATCGAGGTCACCCTGGGCATACGAAAGGGGCACGCTTTTCGCCACGTTCCGGCCCATCATGGGGGCCTCACGGCTCCGGAACCGTCGCCGAGCTCCGAGGCTCTGGACTGGCGTCCACCGGTGTTGGGGACTGTTGCGACGAAGCATGAAGGGATAGACGCATTGCTCGAGCAGATCGAGATTCACTACGACTTCCTCCAGGCAACCGGCCGGTTGATTGAACGGCGGCGGGAACGAGCGGCTGGGCGGGCGCGTGAGGTGCTGGAGCGGGCGACGCGCCAGTGGCTCTGGGCCGAGACCGACGCGGAGCGAATCGTCATCGATCGCCTCAACGACATCGTAGCCGGCCATGTGAGTCCGTACGATCTTGCGGACGAAGTGGTCGAGGGCCTCAAGCAAGGCACCCGGTTATGACACTGGCTGATCCTAACTCGGAGAGACTGGCCGAACGTCTTGAGGAGCAGGAGCGTGAGCTCGCCCGGTTGCGTGAGGAAGTCCGCGCGTGGCGGGAGATGGTGTCGCACCTCGCCATGCGAGAAGACTCCGATTTCACTTCCGTCTCCAGCCGGGAGGTCGATCCGGTCTACACCGCGCTCGATCTTCGACCCGACCTGGTGGCGGCGTTAGGCCTGCCAGGCCAGTACCCGTATACCCGGGGCATTCACCCAACGGGCTATCGGGGCAAACTCTGGACCATGCGCCAGTTCGCGGGGTTCGGAACCGCCGCCGATTCCAACGCCCGGTTCAAGTTTCTCTTGGAGCACGGCCAGACGGGGCTCTCGGTCGCTTTCGATTTCCCTACACTCATGGGATACGATTCCGACCACCCCCGCGCCGAGGGCGAGGTGGGGAAGTGTGGCGTGGCAGTGTCGAGCTTGGCGGATATGGAAACCCTGTTCGACGGCATCCCGCTGGACCGGGTCTCCACCTCCATGACGATTAACGGCCCTGCCGCCATGCTCTTCTGCTTTTATGTCGCCGCGGCGGAGAAGCAAGGGATTCCGCTCGACCTGCTCCGGGGCACCATTCAGAACGATATCCTCAAGGAGTACGTGGCCCAGCACGCGTGGATCTACCCGGTAGAGCCGGCCCTCAAGATCATTGTCGATCTCTTCGAATGGGCTGCCGAGCACACGCCGAAGTGGAACACGATTTCGATCTCTGGATACCACATTCGTGAGGCGGGGGCGACGGCGGTGCAGGAATTGGCATTCACGCTGGCGAATGGACTGTGCTATATCGAGCACGGTGTTGCCAGAGGGTTGAGCGTCGACCGGTTCGCCCCTCGGCTCTCGTTCTTCTGGGATGTCCACAACGACTTCTTCGAAGAGGTCGCCAAGATGCGCGCCGCCCGGCGCATCTGGGCGCGTCATCTACGGGAACGCTTCGGTGCTGAGGATCCCCGGAGTTGGAAGATGCGCTTCCACTGCCAGACGGCGGGCGTGACGCTCACGGCACAACAGCCGCTCATCAACATTACGCGGGTGGCCTACCAGGCTATGGCCGCGGCCATGGGCGGGGCCCAGTCACTCCACACCAACGCCTTCGACGAAACATTGGCGTTACCGACGGAGGATTCCGCCCGCATTGCGCTTCGGACTCAACAGATCTTGGCGTACGAGACCGGGATTCCCAACGTGTCGGATCCACTCGGCGGCTCGTATTACGTGGAGGCGTTGACCGATCAACTCGAGCGAGAGGTGGAGGCGCTCTTTGCCGAGATCGAGGTGCAAGGCGGCGTCGTCGCCGCCATCGAGCAAGGATGGCTTCAACGCCAAATCTCGGAATCGGCGTCCCGATTCCAAACCGAGGTTGAGAGCGGGCAGAGGCAGGTCGTTGGTGTGAATAGCTTTTCGGAGGGAGGGGAGTCCTCGGTCAATATTCTCAAGGTGGGCGACGAGGCTGAGCGCGTGCAGCGGGAACGTATGGCGCGGCTCCGGACCCACCGCGACGGCGCCCTTGTGCGGGAGCAGCTGGATGCCCTGAAGTCCGCTGCCGTCGCCGACCAGAACATCATCCCCGCCATGTTGGATTGCGCGCGGGCGTACTGCACGTTGTTCGAAATCCGCCACGTGCTCGAAGAGATCTACGGATACTATCGCGAGCCGGTGTTCTTCTAACTGCTCGCGGAGTGGAGAAATCAATATGACCAGCGCCACCGCATCGAAACTCACGGCGCAACTGGATCGTCTCAGCAAGGCCCGGCCCGGGAAATACCGGGTGGTCACCTGTTACCTGAAACTGGAGCCGCGTGATCGGGCACGTGGCAAGTACCTGATCAAGATGAAGAATCGGATCAAGGTTATCGAGAACGCCCTCCCGACACTCGAGCTCTCACGACAGGTCGTCGACGCCATTCACGACGACCTCGGCCGTCTTCATGCCTTTCTCAAGAAGACCAGCAACCTGCCGTCGACCCAAGGGGTGGCGGTGTTTCTGTGCAAGCCCATCGGGCTCTTCGAAGTTGTCCCGCTTCCCCGAGTGTTTCGCTCGCGACTCGCCGTCGATCGCACGCCGCTCGTGCGGGAACTCGCCGCGATGCAGGAGGAGATCGGCCGAATCCTGACCGTCCTGCTCGATCGCACCAGTGCCCGGCTGTTCGAGGTGACCGCCTTCGGCGTGACGGAAATTGCCAGCATCCGGGCGGACAGCACGCGGGGGCACAAGTTCCGGAGCGTCCGGGGCGACAGCCTCTCCGGTGGGGGGAAATTCAGCACCGGCCGGCAGAGCATGGGAGGCTTCGGCGAGCGCACCTATAACAACCGGATCCGGCACGAGAAGCAGCGGCATTACGAGTTTGTGTCCAGGAAGCTCTTCACGGTCAATCAGCGCCAGCCGGCCAATGGGATCGTGCTTGCCGGAATCGGGACGACGGCCGGAGCGATCGAGCCGTTTCTCCATCCCTACGTGGCGGATCGAGTCATCGGAAAGCTCAAACTCTCACCGAAGCAAGCCAAGCCTGCAGAAGTCCATGCCGCAACACTCGAACTCCGAGAAGCCTACGAGCGGGATTCCGAACGTGCCCTCGTGACCGAGATGGATGCCGCGCTCGGCGAGGGCTGGGCGGTGAATGGCATCCGCGATACACTGAAGGCCCTGGCCCGGGGACAGGTCCGGACACTCCTGGTGAACGCTGAAGCCAGCGAGCCCGGCTTTCGGTGCGCCGACTCCGGCGCGATGGTGCTCCTCCCTCGGGAGTGTCGGGGCCATGGAGAGCCGATCCCGATTCTCGACGTGGTCGATGACGCGATCGAAGAAGCGCTCCATCAACGGATCCCCGTCGATGTGATCCATGAACCGAAGGCCAGGGAGCAGGTCGACGGGATTGCCGGCCTTCTCCGGTTCCGGTGAGCCGATGCAGATAGTCCATGGAACGATGCAGAATGTCTCAGGTGTTCCTGTTGCATGGGGAGATTCGTGATGGTTGCTGCCCCTTCGCCCAAGGCCCCGTCCCGTCCTATCAGAGTCCTCGTCGCGAAGCCGGGGCTCGATGGTCATGACCGGGGCGCCAAAGTCGTGGCTGCGGCGTTGCGCGACGCCGGCATGGAAGTGATCTACACGGGCCTCCACCAAACGCCGGAGATGGTTGCCGCCGCTGCGGTTCAAGAAGACGTGGACGTCGTCGGTCTCTCGATTCTGTCCGGGGCTCACATGACGCTTTTTCCCCGGGTTAAGCGGCTGCTCGAGGAACAAGGCCGAGAGGACATCCTCGTCACGGGTGGCGGCATCATCCCCGCGGACGATATGACCGCTCTCGAGCAGATGGGTGTCGGCAAGCT
>JABDII010000529.1 GCA_013003805.1 Gemmatimonadales bacterium | reverse complement strand
AGCGGAACCAGCACATGAAGGCCCGAGGACCCGCTCGTTTTGACAAAATGCGGCAGGTCGATCTCTCCACACAGACGGTGGATTGCCTCGGCGACCGTAATCACATGCTGAAAAGGCGCCTCCTTGGGGTCGAGATCGAGGATGCACCAGTCGGGACGTTCGAGCGCATCGGCGCTGCTCGCCCACAGGTGGAGTGGAATCGTACCGAGATTGATGATGTAGAGCAGTGACTCCTCATCGTCACAGATGAAGTAGTCGATCTCCCGCTGTGCCTGCTCACTCCACATGCGTTCGGTCCGTAGCCAGTCGGGAACGAATTTCGGCGCGTCCTTTTGGTAGAACGACTTCCCGGTGATACCATCCGGATACCGCGTCAGGACCAAAGGCCGGTTTCGGAGGAAGGGCAGCAGCCACGGTGAGACCGCCTTGTAGTAGGCGATCAGATCGCCCTTGGTGTAGCCCTCCTCGGGCCAGAACACCTTGTCGAGGTTGGAAAACCGCACCGTCTTCTCGACTGGCGCACCCCGCTCGAGCGGAGCAGGCTCTTCGAGCGGGGGCCGGTCGGCCTGGCGAACGCACTCCTCGAGGGGTTTGTCGTCGCGGAACCGCAGAAATACCGGCTGCCGGAGGAGCCCCTCCTCGGTCCACTCCTTGTACCGCACCTCACAGACCAGCTCGGGGTCGACCCAGGTCGTGTCGGCCCCTTGGGGAATCGGGCCACGACACGGAGCATCGGGCCGGATGCGAGCCTCGAGGGCATTGGCAATCTCGTCCAGCTGATCCTGGGAGAACCCACTCCCCACCCTTCCCCCGTACACCAGCTCGCCGTCCATGTAGTTCGCCAAATGGAGCGCTCCAAACCCACCCCTGGAACCCTTTGGAGCGGTAAAGCCCACCACCACGAAGTCGTCGGTGCGGTCCGCCCTGATCTTGACCCACGCGGATGATCGGCCCCCACGATAGGGCGCGTCGGCGCGCTTTCCCACAATCCCCTCGAGGCGGAGCTTTCGAACCTGGTCGAACACCGCCTCGCCACGCTCGGCGATGTGATCGACGAACGGGAGCGGACCGACCGGTGGAAGGATCCGCTGCAACAACGACTTCCGCACCTCGAGAGGCAACGGCCTCAAATCGAAATCCTCGAAGCCCAACAGATCGAAGACGTAATACGTGGCGGGAATGGCCACCGCCGCCCGCTTGACATCGAGCGGCCTCGTGAGGCGAGCCCTTTGTTGGAGCCGCTGAAAGCTTGGACGGCCGTCCGCATCGAGTGCCACAACTTCGCCATCCAGCACCACATGGGCGTAGGGCAAGGCGGCCACCGCCCGCGCGATGTCCGGAAAACTCTCCGTCGTGTCTCGCCCCGATCGGGTGTACATGCTGGCGGTACCCTGGTCCTGCCCCGCGATGATGCGATATCCATCGAGCTTGAGCTCAAAGAGCCACCCGGGCTTAGTGAAGGGCCCCTCAGCGGTCTCCGCCAGCATCACTTCTATCGCGGGAGGATCGACGCGGTCTCGCGGTGCGCCCAGTTGCTCGAGCTCCCGCACGATGGGCTCTGACGGATCGCGGCCCGAGGCCAGGTCTTCCACCGAGAGTCCCGACATAACCGACACTTCGGGGACCTCCACCCCGCCTGACACCTGGTACGCATCCCGCTCTTTGATGAGGAGCCAATCCTTTTCCGACTTCTTGATCTTGACCAAGGTCCAGGCACCCTTGAGTTTGTAGCCCCAGAGCTCAAAGAGCAGCTTGCCTTTCTCCAGCCCCTCTAGGGGATCCTCGAGCGGCACCCAGACCCCGCGATCCCAGATGATGACCGCGCCCGCTCCGTAGTTCCCTTCCGGGATTCGGCCCTCGAACTCGCCATACTCGATCGGGTGATCTTCGACGTGAACGGCTAGCCGCTTGTCCTGCTGGTCGAACGAGGGGCCCTTGGGGACCGCCCAGGAGCGCAATACCCCCTCCATCTCCAGCCTGAGATCGTAGTGGAGGCGCCGCGCAGCATGTTTGTGCACCACGAACAAGGAGCCACGCTCCCGCCCGACCACGCCGCTGGGTTCCGGCGTGCCCTCGACGGAACGCTTTGCCCGGTAAGAAGTTAGAGGATCAACGTTGGGGTCGTCCGTTGCGGCCATTCTGTCAATCTCGTATGATTTCGTCTATGAGTGCACGCCCAATAGCCGCCGCGACGATTTCCTTCGGTTTGGTCTCCGTTCCGATCAAACTCTACTCCTCGTCTGAGTCCTCGGCCAGGATCTCCTTCAACTGGGTCGACAAGAAGACCGGGTCCCGCCTCAAGCAGCAGTACGTGAGCGCCGGCGACGGCAGAGTGGTCGCCAAAGATGAGATGATCAAGGGCTATGAGTTCTCCAAGGGCCAGTACGTGCTCTTCACCCCGGAAGAACTCAAGGCGTTGGACGAGAAGGCCACCAACTCGATCGACATCGCTGAATTCGTTCCTCTGGCCCAGGTGGATCGTCTCTACCTCGACAGAGCATACTACCTTGGCCCCGACAAGGGCGGCGAGCGGGCCTATCGCCTGTTGGCAGAGGCCTTGAAGCAAACCGGGCGGGCGGCATTGGGCCAATATGCCGCGCGAGGCCAACAACATTTGGTCCTGGTCCGGCCCATCGACGGCTTACTCGTCATGGAACAGCTGCACTATGCCGATGAGCTCCGCCCGTCCTCGGAGGTGCCCGTTGAGGACGGTGAGGTCAAGGAACAGGAGCTTGAATTAGCAAAGCAGTTGATCGATCAGACTGCGACCGACACGTTTAAGCCGGAAGCCTACCGAGACAACGTCCGCGACCGAGTGCTCGAGGCCATTCAACGGAAGGTCGAAGGGGAAGAAATCACGGCCGAGCCGGCGGAAGCTCCCCAGACCAAGATTCTCGACCTGATGGCGGCTCTCAAGGCGAGCATAGCAGAGGCGGACGACGAATCCGAAGACGCCGCGGAAGCCAAATCCAAGCGCAAGACAGCCTCGTAGTCACACCCCTTCACCGGATCTTGGTGATCTGGGTCACCGGCGGAGCGGACGTAGGTCACTGGAACATAACGACTTAACATTACAGCGTCGGGCACGTCTTCTGGTCAAATTAGGGGCAACACAGGCCTCTGATTCGACTTTAGAACCCAAAGGAGCGTGTACGATGCGTATCAATACATCCCTGAACCGATTGCTGGCCGGCGGAACCATGGCGGCGCTTCTGGTCCTGGCTGGGTGCAGCGAGGAGACCACGGCGCCGGGCGGCACCACGGTTGCCTTGAGCCAGGCCGAGGCGGATGAAATCGGCGCAATGGTCACCGACGATGCCGAATCCGTCGCTGAAGCATCGACCTATGATGGCGCCACCGGCTTCGACGTGGACTTCGCCGAGGTGGGCTTCTCGGGCCCGCCCACTGGCGCGACCGGCGTTTGCCAGCCGACGATCACCCCTGCCCAGCCGGCGAATCTCGACAACGATCGCGTACCCGACGCGGTGCTCTTCGACTTCACCGGCTTCGACTGCACCCTGGGACCGGTCAACGTCCAGATGGCAGGCACCCTGGGCATCGAGGACCCGGCTATCCCCGGCTTCGGGATCCGGTTCATTTTCTCCGATCTGGCGCGTACCGTGAGCAGCACAACGGTGGATCGGTTCCGCTCACGGACGTGGGACGGAACCAGGCAGATCGTCGGGAGCCCGAGCAACCCGGGCAGCCAGCTTACCCACACCATTACGAACTTCAAGACCACGTTCGAGTTCGCCAACGGGAACACCGGAGAGCACACCAAGAACTGGAACGCGATCTTCGACGCGGACGTGCCAGGGACAATTGACTACGGGAGCCCGCTCCCGAGTGGCACTTGGTCGTTCGACGGCAACTCCACTTGGATTCGGAACGTGACGAACACGTACAGTGTACAGGTCGCCACCACGGTTCCGCTCCACTTCAATACGGACTGCATGGTGCGCCCGAGGTTCGATGCCGGTCTCATCGAGGCAACAGTGACTCGGAACGGCCAAACGACCCTGGTCACCATCGAGCACCCCGCGTGTGG
This sequence comes from Gemmatimonadales bacterium, assembly GCA_013003805.1. Lineage (GTDB taxonomy): Bacteria > Gemmatimonadota > Gemmatimonadetes > Gemmatimonadales > GWC2-71-9 > JABDII01. The sequence goes on along the minus strand of JABDII010000529.1, from coordinate 9,370 downwards.
AACGATCATCGTTACCCGTACCAACGTTCCGGCCACCTGATAGCATCTCTGGGAGGTCGACACACTACGGCCCGGCTCACACGAGCCGGGCCGTAGTGTTGTTGGGCCATTCGCCAGTTGCTTGGGCTAAACGCGACAGAAACTCCCCCCGGAGGATCCGCAGTCTTGTTCGTACGCCCGGGCCAGCCACGTCAGCAGTACCTGTCCCGCGTCCTCAGGCGAGCGACCGAATACCAGGATGCCGTCTTCGTGCCCTCCCATGGCGAGAATGCGTCGCTCGGCGAAGATGCCTCGTCGATAGAGACGCTGCACCTCGGCAGCCATTTCGGGTGTTCCGTAGGGCACGTCAGGTTCCGTCGTCGGCAACCGCAAATCGCGGGCACGCCGCCAGAGTACGGGAGTGTGAGCGTGGAGGACGCACCGGATGTGCGGGCCGAGATCGTAGGTCGCACCGTGGGTCAGCGACTCCGATGACGGCCGGGTCCGGCCGTGGCTCTTGACCCAATTACGCCGCGGGTCGTAGCGCTCAACGAGGGCGAAGTCGTCGGGGCCGATACGGCGCTGCCCTGAGGTCTGAGTGCCGGTTATAAGAAAACTCCGTTGGCCCAGCGCCGCGTTGGGCCGGCCCATCCTCACACTCGCATTCCCGTATCCCGCACCCTCGTAGCGCCGCGGGTCCTGCCCAACCAGCCCGGTGAGGGCCATGATCTCGCGCCACGCTACCAACTGGCAGACCACGTCATCCACCCGGGCCTGATCGATGACACGGGTTTCGTGCTCGACGGCGAACTTCGTAACGCCTTCCTGGTGGATCATGGCGGTGACGAGACGGTTGCCCGCTCGGGATACAGCGAGAGCAGGCCGGCCTCGCTGGCGGGGCAGATCCCGCGCTCAGTGATGAGGCCGGTGACGAGACGTCGAGGGGTGACATCGAACGCGAAATTGGCTGCCGGACTCCCGGGAGATCCGATCAAGATCGTCACGACCTCTCCATCCGAGGCGCGTCCGGTGACGTGAGTCACTTCCGTCGCGTCACGCTCCTCGATCGGGATATCGGCGATGCCGTCGGTGAGGGACCAGTCGATGCTCGAGTGCGGCACGGCGACGTAGAAGGGGATTCCGTTGTCCTTGGCGGCGAGCGCCTTTTGATAGGTACCGATCTTATTGCACACATCACCCGTACGCGTCGTGCGATCCGTCCCCGTGATGCACAGATCGACGGCGCCGCGCTGCATGAGGTGTCCCCCCGCGCTGTCCGCAATGACGGTATGTGGCACGCCGTGGGCGCCGAGTTCCCAGGCGGTGAGGGCAGCACCCTGGTTGCGCGGCCGTGTCTCGTCGACCCACACATGAATAGGAATCCCGGCGTCGAAGGCCTGATAGACAGGGCTCAAGGCGGTTCCGAAATCAACCGTCGCCAACCACCCGGCGTTGCAGTGGGTGAGGACCTGCACTGGCTCGCCAGGCTTCAGCTCGGCGGCTTGCCGAAGCAGTGCGACTCCATGTTGGCCGATGGCACGGCAGGTCTCCACGTCGTCTTCCGCGATTTCAACTGCCTTCGCGTAGGCCGCGGCAACCCGCTTGCTCACCGCGAGCGGGCGGAGCGCGCGCAGCATGAGATCGAGCGCCCACGCCAGGTTTACTGCGGTGGGGCGGGTCTGGCCAAGGGCTCGCGCGGCTGCGTCCAACGATTCATCTGAGGGATTCGATCGGACGGCGAGGGCCATTCCATAGGCCGCCGTCGCACCGATCAAGGGGGCCCCACGCACCTGCATCGTCTTGATCGCCTGCGCTGCCTGCTCCAGGGTCGCGAGCCGGTGCAGCTCGAAGCGATGGGGCAGCGTAGTCTGGTCGATGATCTCGACGGACCACCCATCGCCCGCCAGCCGGATCGTGCGGTAGGGCACACCATGAACGTTCATGGCCCAAAGATGGGGACGACGGGGTCGTGAACGCTAGCGAGGACGTCTTTCGCGAGCCGTGGCCTTCTCTTGAATCTGGGACAGAACAGCCCTCGCATTGCCATTCTGGGGATTGAGGGCAAGGGATTTTCGATAATTCCGGATGGCACGGAGCGTATCTCCCAGAACGAGGTAGGCCTCCCCCAGGCTATCCCAGGTGTTGAAGGCTCCCGGATGCGCCTCGGTGTTGAGCCGGAACACCGCGAGCGCGAGCTCGGCTTCGTCCGCCCCGAGTAGATCGTAGCCGAGTCGGTTCAGCACCCGCTCGTCGAAATCATAAATCGAATCGACCCCGAGCGCGCGACGCTGCTCATGGTACCAGTCCACCGTAGTCGCGTAGTTGCCTTCCTTGAGCTCCGTGAGCACGTCGTCTGCCAACGACCGTGCGAATGGGCGGGCGAAGGTCCAGGCGGGCCCATCAATCACGGAATCATTGATCTCTTCCCCCCTGGCAAACGCCAGCATCGTCTCGAGGATCGTCGGCGAGGAGAGGAAGAGGGGATCGCTGTGCGCCGCCCCTTGGATCACCAGATGCCGACCGTTGGGAAATCCAGCTGCGACCTCTTCAGCATTCTCCACGGGGGTACGGCCATCCAGGGTCCCGCTGATGAACAGGGTCGGGATATCCGACTCGAGTGGCGCTCGAAAACCCTCGTCCAACCGAGGCAGGCCCGGAACCTGGCAGATGTCCGGAAATGGGTAGTCAATCGTTGCCCCCAGCAGGGCGCTCCGCCCCTCACGCTCAATCCGTTCGAGCCGCTCCGGAGACGCATAGGACGCACAGTCCATTGCCAGTGTCATGGCAGACAGGGCGCGAGGCTTCCGAAACGCGTAGGCCCACCGAGCCAAGTCGCCGTAGTCACCCTGGGACATCGCGAGCAGGGCAGCCGGGAGACGCTCCATTGCCGTCTGGCTCCCCATCACATCCGCCACCCTCTTCTGCAGATCCCACTTCCCTATCACCACCCGGCGCTTAGGGAGCGCTTCCACCCTCATCGGCTCCCGCTCCAGCCGATCGAGTATCGCCTGGAGTGCTTCGACCAGGTCCGGCTGCCCTCCATAGGTACTGTCGACCGCGACGAGCGCAGCCAGCTTTCTGAGGTTCGCCTCGATGTTGCTCGGGAGTTTGAAGGTATGGTTGGGTCCTTCGATCCCGGCGAGCATCATTCGGTCGATGCTCCCCGGATGGCGCCGCGCCGTGGCCAAGGCGAGGTGGCTACCGTAGCTGATTCCCCACAGCGTCAGCTTGTCGGCACCGAGCGCCTCTCGAAGATCCTCCAAGTCGTCCGCGCTCTCGGCAGTGGTGTAGCCGGACAAGTCGACCCCACGTTTGCGCATGAGCTCAACGCAGGAACTCGCGAACTTTTGGACGCGGGACCGATAGAGGCCTGGGCCGCCGGGTCGATCGAGCGGGATGTCTTCCTTGTTCTCGCACCTAAGCGAACCGGCGGCTTGCCCCGTGCCTCGCTGGTCGAACGCGATCACGTCGGCAATCTGGCGCATTGCGAGGAACAATCGCGCTCGGCTGCCCCGCGCGGTGCCAATGCCAGAGCCGCCAGGGCCACCGGCCAGATACACGATGGGCGGTCCCGGGTTGGGCGATGTGCTCTTCAGTCGAACGAACCTGAGCTCGAGTGTACGGCTGGCCGGGTTACTCCGATTCTCAGGCACGCGCAGGGTGCCGAATTCCACATTGAGGCGCTGCCCCGATGCTTGAAAGGTGCCGGGCTCAATCGTGAGCGTCTCGAGTGAATCCGCCTCCTGGGCCGCCGCCGGTCTCGTCCCTCCTGCCAACAGGAGGGAGCCGCAGGCGACGAGCCCAGTCATCCAGTGAATTCCCAAGAAATCGAAGTGCCAAGTTTGGTTCATGAAGCTCAATCCTTGCGAGAAAACCAGCGTCCGCAGAAACTAGTCGAGTAGCGGCGGCGGTAGGTGGTATTCCTTACGTGCGACCTCGCCAGCGCGCTTTCGGGAGACGCCGCTGGGCCCTCTGGAGGGCACATCCGGTAGGGCGAGCGGGCTCGAGGTACCAAAGATAAGGGGCACATCCAACATGGGGCCTCATCCTCCTCGCACCGAGCATGACCTCGAAGATCTTCTCTCAACCCCGACCGCTGCTTTGGTCGAGGCGATGAGAGCACTCGAGGGAGACCTGCTCGTGCTCGGAGCGTCCGGCAAGATGGGGCCGAGCCTCGCCCGGTTGGCGGTGCGGGCATGTGGAGCAGCCGGCGCGCCTCGCCGGATTATCGCGGCAGGGCGCTTCTCGCGCCCGGGCATCCGGGAGACGCTCGACCGCTCAGGCGTCGAAACCATCGTGTGTGACCTCTTCTCCCCCCAGGAACTGGACGCGCTGCCCCAGGTCGAGAACGTGATCTTCATGGCAGGACAGAAATTCGGCAGCACTGACGATCCCTCCGGCACGTGGGCCACCAACACATACCTGACGGGGGCAGCACTCCAACGGTTCCCCAACGCCCGCTGGGTGGTGTTTTCCACTGGAAACGTCTACCCCATGAGCCCCGCCAGCGGAGACGGCCCCTCCGAGGCCGATGGGACGGGGCCGGTGGGTGACTATGCGCAGTCGGCGCTGGCGCGAGAGCGGGTGGTCGAGTTTTTCGCCCACAGGAACGAGACGGCAGTTTCGATCCTTCGACTCAATTACGCGGTTGAACTCCGCTATGGAGTCCTCCGTGACATCGCCGATCGTGTCCGCCGTTCCGAGCCGATCGATCTCTCAATGGGCTACGTGAATCTCATCTGGCAGGGCGACGCAAATGCACGCGTGTTGTGTGCCCTGGCCCGTGGGGCTGTTCCTCCCTTCGTCCTCAACCTGACTGGCCCCAAGGCCGCGGTCCGCCATATCGCCCATCGCATCGGCGAGATCTGGAACATCGAGCCAATGTTCGTCGGGACTGAAGCCGACACAGCCCTGTTGAGCGACCCCCGGCGATCGTTTGAGCTCTTCGGTCCGCCGGAGGTCACGCTGGAGCGGATGACCAGATTGGTGGCAGACTGGGTGGCGCGAGGAGGTGCATCCCTGGAGCAGCCTACCCATTACCAAGAACGGCATGGACAATTCTAGTCCGCCGCCCGGGCCAATGCCCCCAGAGTTGATCGTCCGTCGGCTCCGCGAAGGCATGGTGATTCCCGCCCACCCGCTCGCACTCACACGAGGCCGACGGCTGGACGAGCGCAGGCAGCGGGCTCTGACGCGCTACTACTTGGCTGCCGGCGCAGGTGGCGTCGCGGTAGGCGTCCACACCACCCAATTCGAAATCCATGACGCCAAGATTGGGCTGTTCCAGCCGGTGCTCGAGCTGTGTGCCGAGGCCATCGCTGAAGCACGGCCTCCCCGTCACCGAGTTGCCGTTCGGGTCGCAGGGGTGAGTGGCCCGACTCGCCAAGCGGTTCGCGAGGCCAGGATGGCCTCCGATCTCGGCTATCATGCGGCACTCGTGAGTTTCGCGGGCCTACGCCGAGCACCGGTGGAGCGACTCCTGGCCCACGCCAGAGCCGTTGCTCAAGTGATGCCCATCATCGGCTTCTATCTCCAGCCAGTAGTCGGTGGGAGGGTCCTTCCTCGGCAGTTTTGGCACGGATTGCTCAAGATCGACAACCTGATTGCCATTAAGGTCGCACCGTTCAGCCGGTACGAGACCCTGGAGGTGGTGCGCGCGGTGTGGGAGTCTGGTCGTGCAGGCGAGGTTGCGCTCTACACCGGGAACGATGACCACATCATCCTCGATCTCCTGACCACCTACCGCTTTGCCCCTCGGCAGCCGCCCCTTCGGATGGCCGGAGGCCTGCTCGGTCAATGGGCAGTCTGGACCCGAAAGGCAGTGGCGCATTTCAGGAAATGCCGGGACGTTCACGCGGCTCCAGGAACCCACATCCCACGCTCGCTGACTACGTTGGCGGAACAGCTGACGGAGGCCAACGGCGCAATCTTCGACGCAAGGAATCAATTTCGGGGGTGCCTACCTGGGATTCACGAAGTCTTGCGGCGCCAGGGACTCCTCCGAGGCCGCTGGTGCCTCGACCCCGCGCTCGAGCTCTCGCCCGGCCAAGCAGCCGAGATCGACCGAGTGTATAGGGCTTACCCCCAGCTCCACGACGACAACTTCGTTGCCACTCATTTGGATGCGTGGTTACGATAGCCTTGACCTTGGCTTGGGAGGACTGATGCCTGTCCCCTCCACTCCCGCTCCCGGCAGCCGGCCGCCTGGAAGCCCTCCAGGGACGCTCATCGCTGACCCGACAGCACAGGCGCCGCGGATCCGGGTCATCGCCTATGGGCCTGAAACGCTCGTCGATCGCGAGATCACGAGCGTTGCCGAGCTCCGACCGGTCCTGGCTGAGTGGCGAGTCGCGTGGGGTCAATATCGACGGACTTGGTGATGCGCAAGTCGTTCGGGAGCTCGGAGACCTGTTTGGCCTCCACCCCCTTGCACTGGAGGACGTGCTCCACGTTACTCAACGACCCAAGGCGGAAGAGTATGACGGCAATCTGTACTTGGTTCTTCGAATGACGTCTTCCGATGATGGATTCGCGACCGAACAGGTCAGTCTTTTCCTTGGCCACAACTTCGTGGTCACGTTTCAAGAACATCCTGGGGATTCCTTCGAGCCCGTGCGACAGAGACTGCTTCAACAACGGGGACAAATTCGCCTTCGAGGAGCGGATTATCTCGCATATGCGCTCGTCGATGCGACCATCGACGGCTACTTCCCTGTCCTCGAGACCTACGGCGACCGGCTGGAGGCCATCGAGCAGGATATTGCTGAGAATCCTACCGTTGAAGCTCTCGCCGACGTGCAGCGGGCCAAGCGGGATCTCCGCCGGCTACGGCGTGCCATCTGGCCTTTGCGGGAGTACCTCAACGCGATTCTCCGGGAGCCCACGCCCTTGATTTCCGAGCACACCACGGTCTACCTCCGCGACTGTAGCGATCATGCGGTCCGCATCCTCGACCTGGTCGAGTCTTACCGTGAATGGAGTTCGGACTTGAGTGACCTGTACGTCTCCACAGTCAATACCCGGATGAACGACGTGATGCGGGTGCTCACGATCTTCGCAGCCATATTCATTCCTCTCACCTTCGTTGCCGGCATCTATGGGATGAACTTCCAGCGGATGCCCGAGCTTGCTTGGTACTTTGGGTATCCCCTCGTGTTGACCATCATGGCCAGCGTTGGTGTCACCATGGTGTTCTACTTTCGACGCAAGGGATGGATTGGGGCTGGCCCGACGAGCCGCTTGCCACGGACGTGCGAGCGCACCTCTACCTCCTTTCCAGGACAGACATCACCATGATTCTCCTCTCCTTGGCACAAGACTCCGCAGCGGCTCTCACCCAAGGGGCAGGAGATCTGTTCTCACAGATCGGCTACCTCTTCGACGTAGACGGCCCATGGCTGCTGCGACAGTTGCTTCGTGGTGCCATCATCGTCCTCTTAGCTGTTGTAGGGCTTCGGGTCGCCAAGGGACTCATGCGCCGGGTCCAACGCCATATCGAGGAGGAGGAGAGGGAATCGCCGGGAGAAGATACCCAGCGGGCGAGGACCGTCGCACAGCTGGCCTACGGCGTCGCACGTGTCGTCATCTGGATTACCGCCATACTCCTCGTCCTCAACCTGTTCTTCCCGATTGGTCCTTTGCTCGCTGGCGTTGGAGTGTTCGGGCTTGCCCTTTCGTTCGGAGCCCAGAGCCTGGTCAAGGACATGATCAGCGGCTTCTTCATTTTGCTGGAGAATCAGTTCGGGATTGGGGACATCATCGAGGTCAACGGAACGAGCGGCGCCGTAGAGCGGATGACGCTTCGGATCGTCGCCGTCCGAGACGTCGAGGGCGTGTTGCACGTCATCCCGAACGGGACAATCACCCAGGTCAGCAACAAGACCAAGGAGTGGGCGAGGGTTGTCTTGGATGTGGGAGTTGGCTATCCCGAGCAGGTCGACTCGGTAATCCAAGTGTTACGAGAAATCGCCAAAGAGTTTGCCGAGGATAAGGCTTGGGCCCACCAGCTGACCGGAGCGACCGAGGTACTCGGTGTCCAGGAGCTTTCCGATAGCGCTGTCAGTATCCGGGTCATCACGATGACGCGTCCCGGCAGACAATGGGACGTGAAGCGTGAGCTACGCCGACGGATCAAGAATCGGTTCGATTCAGAGGGAATCGAGATCCCGTTCCCGCAACGGACCGTCCACCTCAAGAGTAGCCCGGCAACCGGCCCTTCAGTATAGGGACGCCTCCCAGGGACATCGCCGACTCATGGCGACGGCACCGTCGGGGGCCGCTCCATGCCAGCCTTGATGACCGAATCGGTCAGACGGGCACGCCGTTCAGCCTCGATGGAATCCCACTGGGGCCCTTCCACTTTAACATCTACGGTCGGCAGCCTCTTCACCGAAGGTGCCTTAATCACCGTTCCCAGCCGCGGCAACCGTGAGTTCGTCACACCCAGGGCGATCCGTTGCCCGGTGAGGGTTGGCTGCTCCCGATTCAACCGCTGCAAGATCCGACTTTGCCGCGAGATTCGCCGTGTTACATCGACGTATTCCTGCTCTGCCGCCGGATCGGTGAACAACATCGACCCGTTCGCCAATCGGTAGCGTCCGTACTGGCTGAGCAGCAGGCCGTAGGCGGCGTCCATGGAAGACAACAAGGAATCCACCGCGTGGGCGACCTCGGTGCGCTCTTGTTCGGACACTTCCATGTCCGGATGCGCTGCCTCGATTGCCATCTCGCGGCTACGGTATAGCTGCACCGCGTTCATAGTAGCCCGGATGCTGCTCATCGCCGTGAGCAGTCCGGATTCTGTCCGCAGCCTGCTCGATGCGAACATGCCGGTGAAATTGACGCCGGACATAACCGAATCGAACTGCGCCCGGGCGGCAGCGTACGACTCCACGTACGCAGTCTCAGGAGACCTCGTGACCTTGCCTGAATCCCGGGCCGCCAACCCGGCAGCCGCGGCCGAGCCCGTAGTGGCGGGCAGGACAACTTGCACATCGCCGGGTTGAGAGGCTGCTTGAGAGGGACTCCCTGCTGGCGGCTCTGCGGGCGGCGGCGTAGTGGGGACCGGGGGGTCCTCGGTGCCACTGCCACCCAACCGGCCTACACCCACCCAGCCGAGCACCACGATGGCGAGCACGGCAACCGCGCCGAGGACCAGACGGCGGCCGCCGAACGGCTGGCCAATTCGCGCGGCGCTCCGTCCACGGATGTGACTCTCAGAGACCATCTCTGGAAACTCGAGATCGGGCAACCACTCTTTGGGGTCGTCGGACAGCTCACTCACCACTTCGGCCTTGTCAGCCTCCGGGTCGACCACTCCAGCCCCGTGGAAGTCGCCCATCGCAGTCGACACCAGCCTTTCGGCGAAGACAGGGGAGTCCCTGGCCGGCAG
>JABDII010000518.1 GCA_013003805.1 Gemmatimonadales bacterium | reverse complement strand
CGAGTACGTCGCTCGCCCAACGTCCGAGCGACGTACTCGGCTGCAGCGGGATTCCGATACTTCCCTTCTGCCACCAACGCTTCGAGATGCCGATCGGTGAATGCCGCGATGATCTTCGCCGCCCAGTACCCGTCGCGGTCGCTCATGTTGGCGAACGCGGCGTTGTTGGTCAATGGCTTGAATTCGATGGGGTCGAAGAGTTCACTCTCGAAGAATCCTACTTCGTCGAGGCCGCTCGGGCGTGCCAACTTTCTCCAAGCATCTTCCTGAAGGCCGAAGGACAGTGCCCGTCCACCCATCGCCGGGAAGTCGGCACCGTGCTCGAAGCAGGCCATTTCAAACGACCCACTAGCTCCCGAGCCGAGGGTGCTCGCAAAGTCGATAAAGTGATGGCGCAGGAAATGGCGGTCCCCCTCGGTGACGTACATGTCCAGCGTGTTGCCCTGCTTCAGGTCGAAGTGGCACAGCCAGGCGGCGAACACCCTCATACCGCGGAGTTCGCGGCGATCCTCGTGGTTCACCCGATCGTTGGGATCGTCGCCCCGCCTGCCCTTCCAGGAGAAGGGTCCGACCGGTGTGCCGCTTAGAAACTTGCTGGCCAGCGCCCTCCACGTTCCACCGGAGAGCTGTTCCACCTGGTGGAGGATCGCATCGACATCCGCTTCGGTCATGAGGCGCCGCGACTCACCACTCCGAGGGACAAACTCAACGCCGGGGCCAAGCGTGAGCTCCTCCCGGTGGAACGTTACAACGTAATCTTCCGGTACGTTGTACCCGACTGCATGGAGGATTCGCCCCGATATGACACCTGCCGCACTCGCCATGCCAAGGTAGCCTAGGGCGTCGAACTTGATCAGGTAGATATCGCCCCGAGCATCACGAATGTTGAAGCCGGGTGAGAGGCCTTCCGTTTTCGCGCTGATGATAGTCCATGGGCGCTCCGGACCGTTCCCTCGGGCGGGACCGCGGGCTGCCACCGCGGGCGACACCGGAAAGAGTCCCATGCGGTTGGTGAACCACGATGAGTTCGGCACTTCGTCCAGCTGGTTCACATTGGCAGCCGGATGCGTCTTCGGAGTGCCCGCGATCCGGCGCACGGCCCTGGCGGGGTTGAACAGCCGATCGAGCGGATGCCACACCGATTCATCCATCACCTCGCGGATGAGCCCCACTTCGCGGGGTTTCGGCTGCGGAATGTCACGCCGATCGTCCTCGTGCCAGACCACAGGGATGTCAAGAAGCGACGGTCCCGCCCCGTAGGCTCCTGCTACGGCGACGGACCAGACGAGGGCAGCCGCGAGCGGCCGCCTAACGATCCGGAACCGGTACACGCCCATTGAACAAGCCACCTCTCGAGAACTGGAAGATCTGGTCGAAACGAAGGCGCCACACTGCCTGCTCTTCGCTCCGCCCGTACTCAATGCGGGCCACGAAGTTTCGGGCTCCAATGAGGCGCACCCCTGCCCCGTATGAAAAAGTCAGGTTTTCGGTGGCGATCTCATCGATGTCGTTGTAGACCTGACCAATATCGGCGAGGAGATAGAGGTCCAGGCCGGGACTGTCCGGCCGATTGAGCACCCACAGCGGCCAGCGGTACTCGGCCGACAGCGCAACCATACCGCGACCGCGCCAGCGAAAGTCGCGATATCCGCGAAGCAGGTCGGGGTCATCGTTGGTCATCAAACGTTGGAACGGCAAGGCATCCGAACCGACGTTTCCGATCCACGACATGTACCCGCGGAGCGCCAGAACATGATGCCGATGCCAGAGCGTTACGAATTGCTGTGCCTCGCCGCGGAACGTCCAGAATGCCACGTCAGACTGATCCAGACCCTCAAAGTACGCCGCGTGCAGCCTCCGGATCCCGCCCCGCGCCGGCCGGCCGGCGCCCTCGACATCCTCGTGGACCAGCGACAGCCCCAGCGTAATTCCCTGAGAATCCTCGTCGAACCCGTTGGGCAATTCGCCGGCAAAGACCCCGGTGATCGGTGGCGATTCGTCATCGTCGGGGGGTCCTGCCTCGACGGTCGAGGCGATCGCGGCGCCGGTGAGAGAGAAACCGCTCCCCAAGTCCCGACCATAGCTGGCGCCAAGCCACATGGTCTCGTGGCGGAAGAAGGACTCGGCGCCCTCTTCCGCGCCCGGCCCTAGTCCGAAATACCGGGCATTGGGGCGGACCCGCCACCCCGCGCCCACTTCGATGCGGCTCGAGCGACCGGCGGCGAAATCGGCTCCAATGTGACCCTGGTGATTCCCGCGGGTTGTTGTGCGGGCCCCCACCCGAAGTCGATTGTCCGATCCCAGAAACGCTGTGTGCTCGGCAGTAAGTCCGACACCCATCCCCGCCAGTCCTCCAGCCCGCACATTGACCAGCACACCGAAGGGCCCGGTGCGCGGCCCGAACAACTTGCCGACGCGCTCCAGGGTACTGGTGCGCTCGAGAAAATCGATGCTCGCTCCGACACCGGCGGCAAAGGCCCGAACCGGGAAGCTGACCACACGATACGGCCAGACCAACGTCGCCTCCCAGAAGGGCATGGCGGCATTGCTGAAGACGATCGTCGTCGAGTCAGCAGCCGTCGGGATGAGACCCCAATAGCTGGCTCCAGTCCCCGGAGGAGAGCCAACAGAAGTCGAATCCGTGAGCGGCGTCGGTCGCGCCTGTCCCCATCCCGCGCTAGGGACGGCTAAGAGAGCCACCGCCAGGAGAAGACCCATCCGCATGCGCCCGATCCTCACTCGTACTCGAATCCCACGAACATTCCCTTTCCGCGCCGGTTGACCAGGAAGACGACTGCATCTCCCGTCTTCATCTGCGTGAGGATCGCCCGTACGTCCGCCAGGGTACGGATCGGCACTCCGTTGATCGCATGGATGGCGTCGCCCGGTCGGAGGCCGTCACGTTGCGATCGGGCTCCAACCGCCCGCGCAACCACTACGACGCCCTGTTGGGTTCGGAGATAGGGGAGCATCGCGGCTACACGCCGGTCTATTTGGACCGCCAGAACGCCCAGCTCTCCGATCAAGTTGCGCTCCGGTGAAACGAATTCGAACAGCCGTCCCGGATCGTCTCGGCGCTCGACCACCGGGACGATGACGCTCATCCGATTGAGGCCACGCCGAACCTCGAGGGTGACCGTGGACCCGATCGGAGAGTTGTACAAATTGACGTCGAATTGCCGGCCATTTTCCATCGGCTTCCCGTTGAGGGACGTGATCACATCCCCAACTTGCAGGCCGGCCCGGAGGGCGGGACTCCCGGGATCGACGTCGCCCAAGATGACCCCCCATTCCCGTATCAGTCCGAGTCCGGCTGCCACGGTCGGCGTGATAGTCTGGGCAAATACACCGATCTCTCCACGACGGACTCGCCCACTATCCCGAATCTGTTCGTACACATTCCGCACGATGTTGCTGGGCGCCGCGAATCCGATGCCCTCGCTCCCTCCCGACTGCGAAAGAATCAGCGTGTTGATGCCGATCACCTCGCCGTCGGCATTGATCAAGGGGCCACCACTGTTCCCCGGATTGGTTGGCGCATCGGTTTGGACGTATACCATGGGGTCCTCAAGCCGAAGCTGCCGAGCCACGGCACTCACCACTCCCATGGTGACGGTATTCTCGAGGCCCAACGGGTTGCCGAAGGCGAGCACGAGCTGCCCCGGCTGGACCGCGTCGGAGTCGCCAAGGGGCAGATGCGGGAGATCCGACCCTTCGATCTTGAGCACCGCCAAGTCGGTCTCCCAATCGATCCCGACGATGCGCGCATCTGCTCGCTTGCCAACCGGCTTGAGGATCGACTGACTCGTTGCCTCGGGGATCGCGGGAATCGATAGCAGGATTTGAAGCCGGCGTGCCCCTTCGACGACGTGAGCATTGGTGACGATGTACCCATCACTCGAGAGCAACACGCCGGAGCCTCCCCGCCGCTGCCGCCCGATCACCCCACCTGCACCCTCTCCGCTGGTCAGGGGGCCGTATGCCGCGGTGAAAATCTGCACGACAGCGGGGCTCACGCGAGCCGTGAGTTCCTCAAATGCCTCGCTGAGCTGGCCGAGGCTCGCAGAGGGAGCCGCACCCCCCACCTGAGCCGCGACCGGCGAGACCAGAAGTCCCAGCCAGAAGAACTGTGCACCAAGGGAATAGATCGCGCGGGGCATTCGGACTCCTACTGATGGCATCTTGGGTACGCGGTTGCGGTCAGGCGTGGATCAGACGATCGGCGGTCTCGCCGGAAGTGACAGGCTCGCCCAAATCGGAAAGGTGGGTTTCCCACCAGCGTGAGGCGCGTTCGTCCGTCCAGGGCTCCGGAACCTGGATCTCCGCCAGACGACGGGCCAGGAGCTCGGCGTCCGCCGGCCGGTCACCGGGCTGCTTGGCCAAACACGCGAGAACGAGATCGTCGAGCTCGGCGGGAATCGAAAGCTCGGTCCGCTGCGAGGGCGGGACCGGCGTCTCGGTCGCATGCTTCATGAGCATCGCCACCGCGCTGGCGGCGTTGAAGACCAGCTGCCCGGTGAGGAGCCAGTACGCAACGGCACCAAGTGCGTAGATGTCCACCCGATGATCGATGGGCTGTTCGCCCTGTACCATTTCGGGCGCCATGAAGGCGGGCGTGCCGGTGGTTACCTCGGGCGCCGTAAGCATGACGTTGGCCTGGTCCCGGGGCAACTTGGCCTTGACCAGCCCAAAGTCGAGCACTTTGACAAAGTCCACCGACAGTCCCATACGGGTCACATAGATGTTCGACGGCTTGATATCGCGATGGATCATACCTCGCCGATGGGCCTCCCCCAACGAAGAACAGGCCTGGCGTAGGATCGCGACAACCCGCTCCGACGGAACCGCGCCGAAGCGATCCACCAGGGCCTGGAGGTCGAGACCCTCGAGGAGTTCCATTACGGCGTAGAACGTCTCCGCTTCGGTGACGCCGAAATCATACAACTCCACCGTGTGGGGCGACCGGAGCGTTGCCACAACCTCGGCTTCCCGCCGGAACCGCTCAACGGCGACCCGCGGGTCTTCGTGGGTGCTGTTGCCCAGGATCTCCGGGCGGATCAGTTTGATCGCCGCGGGCCGAGCCAGCATGCGGTGGTTCGCACGATACACCGCGCCCATCCCGCCCTGCCCAATCAACTCCCCCAAGCGATAGCTCCCGAGTTCGCGAGCATGCCGAACCTGTCGGCCCAATTTGGCGATGATGCCCGCCGGGATCACCGAGATCAACGCGCAGATGTAGTTCGGGAGGAACATCCACAGGACCTGGAATGGGACGACATCGGGCGTGGCACCCCTGAGCCGAGCGATTCCGAGGCCCAACGGGTCCATCGACGCGGCAACAAGGCCGGCAATAAGGATCTTCTTTGGAGTGTTCGGGGCGATGGCGGGGTAGATCAGAATCACGATACACGCCCATGACACACCCATCCGGTGGGGAGCGGGGCTCCAGAAGTTCAACAGGCCGATGAGAAACGCGGTCGCAATCAGATACCCCAGCCCAACATCGAGCAGCAGTGGGGGACGGTTGCTGAGGCGCCCGGCGACAGCAACCATCGCGACCGAGAGGAGCACCCCTGCCCCGGCGATGGCATTGCCGGGCCACGGCCAGGTCCTGAGCATGTCCGTCGGCACCCCGGGGAACGTCCTGAGGAACAGGTTGTTGATGATCAGTGCGATCAGCCAGAGCGAGGCGATCACGATGCTGGCGGTCGCCACCCGTTTGCAGGATTGATCGAGGAGGTCTCGTGGCAGGGCCCCACCCCGCCCCGCGGAGGTCGTGACTCCTGGGACCGGCGACTCGAGTGCTCGCGCGGCTAAGATTTTCTCGCCATGCATGCTAGCGGATGTCCCTGACTCAAAAGGAGATAGATCGTCCAAATAACGTGCATCCCCGGGGATGGCAACCCTGCCGCGTCCCGACGGTCCCCCTACTGTAGAAAGCGCTGGGAGGCAGTTCAGTTCCCAGTGGCACACCAAAACGGCCCCGGAGCACCGGGGCCGTTCAAACCGTGGCCGAGGGTTCGCCGAATACCGCTAGCCACTACCCCGCGGTCGGCTCAGGCAACCGAAACCCGATCGCCCAGATCGACTTCCAGCGCTCCCTCATAGCTCTCGTCATCGGCACACTCCGCCGCCCGACAGGGGGCCGACTTCGTATCCCACCAGAGCTTCGCGTCCGTTTCCGTCCAGATGCGGGTGTCGGGGAGGAACCCGTTGGAGAGTGCCGCTAACAGCTCACGTCCGTTGGCGGGCCGGTGATTGGGATCTTTGGCGAGCATCCGAAGGATCAGCTGCTCGAGCGCCGGGTCGATGGGGCGCCCGAGACGCTCGGACGGAGGCTCCGGCGCTTCATTCACATGACGGGTCATCAGTTGAATGACGCTCTGGCCATCGAACACGAAGGCCCCAGTCACGAGGTGATACGCCACGGCTCCGAGAGCATAGATATCTGCCTGCGCACCGACGGAATCCGGTGATTCAATGGACTCCGGCGACAAGAAGTGGGGCGTGCCTGGGATCGTATTGACGGCGGTCAGCATTTCGTCCTGGGACTGGTGAACCTCTCTCACCAGTCCGAAGTCGAGCACCTTGACCACATCGTATGCTCCACCGCGCTGTAACAACATGATATTGGCGGGCTTGATGTCACGATGGATCAGGCCGATCTCGTGCGCCTCTGCCAAGGAGGCAGCGACTTGCCTGAGGATATGGACAACCCGGCCCTCTGGCTGAGGACCGTCGATCTCAATGAGATTGTCGAGTGTCACGCCCTCGAGGAATTCCATGGCATAGTAGAACACGCCGTCCGGAGTGCGGCCGTAGTCGTAGATGGCAATCGTGTTGGGGTTGGTGAGCTGGCTGGTTAGCTGGACTTCCCTTTCGAACCGGGCCAACAGCTGTGGGGTCGTCTCCCCGGAGCGGAGCAGCTTGATCGCCGTCGGGCGGGCGAGCATCGCGTGGCTGGCGCGATAGACGGTGCCCATGCCGCCCTCGCCGATCTTCTCTTCCAAGGTGTATTGCCCCAGTCTTTCGGCCTGTTCGACCCGGCGCTGGAGATTGTGAAACAGCCGTGAGTACACCAACCCCCCGAAGGCGCCCAGCACGAGGAGCGCCACCAGGCTCCAGAAGGCCCGGCGCACGATGAAGAGGGCCCGGAATGCCTCGCTGGCGTCCGCTTCGGCCGCGACTCCGAAATCGTACTGCGGGAGCCAGCGCCATGCTCCGACCACGGACACGCCGCGGACATCTCGATACCCGTCCACGTCGACTCCGCTCCGCCCGGCAATGGCATCTCCTGCCATCCGGGTGAGCGGCATCGCGGCACGGGGTATCGTGGGCTCAAACCCCTCGGCCAGGTTTCCGCCCGGGTCCCGGAGGGCCAGGGTCAAGACGGCCTGGGCATGAGGATCGTCCGGCAGCAGGTTCACCCGTCTGAGGCCGGCCAGATGGCGGAGTTCCGAGATGATGATCCCATTGGCGTTGAAGGCGAACGTCTCCCCGCTTTCGCCGAAGCGGGCAACCTGGAGAATCCGGGTGAAGTCTCCGCCGGGCGACACCCGCCGCGCCAGCACGGCGCTGCCGCGCCCCGCCTCATCGAGGACTGCCGTGGCGATGAACATGGCGGGAAACTCGAATCCGGAGGCGGAGTCGTACACCGGGGAAGGAAAGGGGATCGGACCCAGGACGGTCGGGGTACCACGCAGAACCCCGGTGAGCTTGGCGGCCTCCCTCGGGGCCAGACTCCGGCCGATCACGTAGTCGAAATCGGCGCCGATCACACGCCCGGTGCGGTCGAGAACAACGAAGCCTCGCTCGGGGTGACCCTGGTCGGTTCCCCCGATCAAGCGCCGGAGCGTGGCGAGCTCCGGCGTTAGGCTCAAGACGGCCGGTGTCGCGTTACGCTCCCATGCCACGTCGTCGAGGGCAAGCACCGCGGCACGCACTTCCGGAATCGCGGCGAGTTGGGCCGCCCCCTGGGCCTGTCCCTCGAGC
>JABDII010000468.1 GCA_013003805.1 Gemmatimonadales bacterium | reverse complement strand
CGCTTGCGGTGTGGGCCCTGGGCGGCGCGGTCGCGCTTATCGGTGCGTTCTGCTTCGGCGAGCTAGGCGACCGCATTCCCAAGGCGGGGGGCGGCTACGTATACCTGCGCGACGCCTTCGGCCCGCTGCCCGCGTTTCTCTACGCCTGGGCCCTGCTACTGGTCATTGCGACCGGAGCGATCGCGGCGGTGGCCGTCACCTTCGCCAACTACACCGTGGCACTGCTCGGTGTGTCCGAGCGCCTGACAACACCGCTGGCCATCGGCGCGATCCTGCTGCTCTCGGCAATCAACTACGTCGGCGTGAAGCCCGGCGCGGTTACCCAAAACATCTTTACGATACTCAAGCTCGTCGCCATCGCAGGACTAGTCGTCACCGGGCTTGCGTTTGCCGGGGCCGGGACCGGACATGCCACGGTCGAGTCCCTGCAGCCACCCGAAGTCCCGCACGGATTCGTCGGAGTGGGAGTCGCCATTGCCTCCGCGTTGAGTCCGGTGCTCTTTGCCTATGGCGGGTGGCAACAGACCAATTACATCGCCGAAGAAATCATCGACGTGCGGCGAAACCTGCCGAGGGCGCTGGTGCTCGGGGTGGTGGTCGTCGTAGTGTCGTATCTTCTGGTCAACATCACCTACCTCACAACCCTGTCGGCACCGGGGCTCGCGGCAAGCACCGCACCGGCCGCCGACGCGATGCGTGCGGTCTTCGGGGCCACCGGCGCCGGCCTCATCTCCGCGGGCATCGCCATCTCGACGTTCGGGTTTCTCAACCTGGTCATCCTGGTAACGCCCCGAGTCTATCAGACAATGGCAAGTGACGGCCTGTTCTTCCCGGCGATCGCTCGGTTGCACCCCAAGCATCGCACGCCGACCGTGGCCATCACCTTTCAGGCCGCCTGGGCCATCCTCCTGACGGTGAGCGGAACCTACGGCGAGCTGCTCGATTACGTGGTGTTCGGGGATTGGGTTTTCTTTGGCCTGACGGTGGCAACGCTCTTCGTCTATCGGGCCCGGGACCGGGCAGCCGGGACGGATCCAACTCCACAAGACCGATTCCGGGTCCCGGGGTACCCGCTCATTCCAGGCCTCTTCGTCATGACCGCGGTGTACGTCGTGGCGGGCTCGATCGAGACCAATCCCGGCAACGCGGCGCGGGGCGCCGCCCTCTTGGCATTGGGAGTGCCGGTGTTCTACTTCTGGAAGAGGAGAGTCGCGAAGAAAGTGAGGAGTGAGGAGTAAGAAGGGAGGAGTGAGTGGATCAGCGGCTTCCCACCTGCTCCTTACTCCTTACTGCTCACTGCTCACTTCAATCAGCCACCCCTTCCCGGGCTCCACCGGGATTTCTTCATCCACCCCGAAGGTCCGGCTCTCTTGGAGGCCTTCAACCGCCGGTGCGGTGATACTGGCCGACGCGGGAGCGATGCCCAGCGCACTCCAGTCGATGGCCAGCCGCACGGTGACCGGATCCTCGGCCCAACTCGCGAGCGCAACGAGGGTCGCTCCATTCCTGACATAGGCGGTTGCCAGGACGTCGTCCCGGCCAGTCGTCACCGGGTGATCCGGCACCCAATATCCCAGCATGCGCGTGTCCTGAATCCCGAACTCGTCCCAGAGCTTCCAGAGTGGCCGCGGGTCGCCGGCCCACGGGAGCCGGCTGGTCATCCCGAAGACCATGCCCCGCCACGGGTTGCCGCCGTCCTGTAGCATCTCTCCCATCAACCCGAAGGGGATGCCGGACATCTCCACCAGCCAGAACTCCGGTGGCGAGTCGTAGTCGAAGTATTCCCCGAACCAGAGGCGATCGATGAACGGAAAGTGCTCTAAGTAGAGGTTCGCGCTGTTGGCAAAGCCGTCCCGTTCGTTGAACTGATTGGCCGAGTGGAGATCGATGAGCGCGCCAGTGCGGTTGCGGGTGAGCACCTTGCGGACACGTTTCATGATCGAGCGATCGAAGGCTACGTCGTCGATATACAGCCCGTCGATACCGACGTTCCTTACCAACCAGTTGAGCCCTTCGACGTAGAAGTTGTGCCAGCGTGAGATCCCGGTGTTGATGATGGCGGCATCCTTGATACGGGGCACGTGCCAGGCTGCGATGTACTCGCCATCCAGGTGCTCCTGAAGCCAAGAGAAGCCTCCGCCGTCCCCTTGCGAGAAGATCTCGTCGCCCAGGCTCTTCAACGCAAAGAGCTCGGGGGCCTTATTGGTGAGTTCCCGGACCGTGTAGTAGATCTTGACCTTCATGTCCCGAGCATGCGCGTCGTCGATATAGGCCTTCATCGCCGCAGGGCGAAGGAACGGGTAGTTGATCCAGGGATTGATGTCGGTTGCATGGTGCACGTTGATAGTGTTGGCGCCGGTCGGTGCGACACTGTCGAGCGGCTTGAACGCGTGGAAGAACCGGGTTGACCATTGAGCCTTCGGGTCGAGCGGCTTAAAGGGCGTTACCAGGAGGAGAAAGTCATAGTGCTGCACTTCACCCGGCTGGAACGTCCTCGGCCCGCTGTAACACGTCACCAAGTAGGTATCGTCGTCCCGCTCACGGAACTGGCATCCGCCTTTCCCACCGTTGTCCCATGAGGCCGGCATCACCAGCGGTTTCGACAGGTAGAAATTCGTGTTGAGCGGACGCGAGTACTTGTCGTCCCTGAGCCGGAACTGGAGGCCGGCGTTTATGTCGCCGATCCAGGCCCCGTCTTGGTTGTGTTCCACCCGCCAGGTCCAATCGAACTCCGGTGGGGCGAAGCCTTCCTTGAGCCCCATCCCCATGGCGTAGCGGGCCACATCCTTCCTGATCGGAATGTCGAGGCGAATGTCGTTCACACTCGTCGCGACTGCACTCTGGAGCGCCACGGTGAACTCGATGTTTCCGTCGAATTCCATCTCGGCGTGGAGATCCATCACCACGGACCCGGCCTTGCTCTTGGCTTCCCAGGCGACGGCCCCCTCCGCTTTCTTCACGAATACGACGGGGTTCCCCTCCCACGGTACCTCCCGCCCCGCGTCGTCTTCGATCACCAGCGATACCGCGCCACTCAGGATATCCCGGCCCCGGTTCCCGAGCCGAGTCATCTCCGGCGCGAAGAAGCTGGTGATCCGAGCAGGAAGGCCGTTCGCGCCGAGCATCACTTGCCGTCCGAGCACTGAGACGGTGCCACCCTGGACCCGCACCTGGGTGTAGGGCGGGACCAGGCCATCGTCATCGGCCAGTCGGGAGTTGAGCCATCTGAGCCGCGAGAGCCGCCACGGCTCATCGTCTCCGCTCTGGTGCAGCAAGAACCGGGTCACATCGAGCTCGAGCTCGACCGTGGTCGGGTCGAGCCCCACCGGCGCCACGGTGAGTTGGCCGCGGTACAGTCCGGCCCCAGCCGAGTCGGGGATCTGGACCCCGCACCAGAGCGGCTGAATCGTGCCACGCTCGACGACGGTCACCTGCTTTGTGAAGGGCCGGCCTTGCCAGTCGATACCGCCCAGGTTGAAGCAGGTGAAGGCTGAGGCCGGGATGACGAACCCGGTGCGCGAGGTCGTGAGATCACCGAACGTTACGCGAAGCTCATCGATGCGTTGCCGCGCTGCGAAGACGCCGAGTTGGAAGGTGTAGAACTCGCCACGTTGGGCAGTGCCTTGAAACGGGAGCCCCAGCTCGGTTTGGATCCACTTGAACGGGAGATCCTGATTCATTCGAATCGGCAAGGTGCGATCTTCCGGAAAGACCAAGTACGTCTGCATCGGATACCGCGCCATGAACGCGCGGGTCTCCGCCGCGGTTGCGATGACTTCCATCGGCAAGAAGCTATTGAACTCGTCAATCGACTGGAGCTCGACCAATCGAGCCCGAGAAAACTCGCTCCGGCGCTCCCTGACCGCGGACGGCACGACGAGACCGTGCCGCTCGAGCCAGTCGGCATCGGCCAGTGATTCAGGCTCCCGGTAAGTGATCTTGGGATAGTTCGAGCGGACGTTCCCGACGTAGGGGAGGTAATAGACGTAGTAGTCGCCCGGCGTGGTCACGGGCTGGAACACGAGATCACCGTACTCACGATTGATAGTGATGCGGGCAATGTTCCTGATCCGGGCACCACTCTCTGAATCGACGATGATAATGTCCTTCTTTTCCGGCTCGAGATCGCGTCTACGCCAATCGATCCGGACCCACACAGCGTCGACGTCCTCCGGGACGTGAACGACCGCCCGGTGATTCCCGAACGAGTCGGGCTCCCAGGAACCCGTACCGAAGGCGGGTATCTGAGAGGACAGGGGAAAAGTGACGGCGACAAGAACGAACAGGAGAATCTGGGAAAGACGTTTCATGGCAACCTGACTCTCGGCGAGACGACTGACAGTATCTATTCCGATCAGGGGGTTCGTCGGAGCTTCTCCATCAAGAGCTCATGCGCGACTCCCATGAAGCCACGCTCGCTCACGAGCCCGACCAACTTGCCGCCGGCGACGACGGGGAGCGCCGAGACGCGCTTGACGCGCATGAGCTCGATTGCATCTGTCGAAGGCATGTCCGGCGGGATCGTGATCGGATCGGTGGACATGATCTCCTTCACCGCTATGGTCCCCTCTTTGGAG
>JABDII010000444.1 GCA_013003805.1 Gemmatimonadales bacterium | reverse complement strand
GCGGCCGGCGGGCCGCCGCCCCAGCCGGGCCAGGCAAGCCAGCTGCCGTAGTTATCGATGGCCCGGAAGGTCGAATCGGGGTAGAGCCGCGGATCACCGCCCAGGAAGCACCGGCGGGTTGCGCTCCGGAGCGCGTTCCGAACTGCGGTGCGCTTTTGGGAGGCGGTGCCCGCGCGATTGGCATAGATCGAGTCGGCAGTCCACCAATCGTCATCGCCGCCGTCAGCTACGGACCAGGTACCGCCGCAATTGGCCGAGATCATGTTGGGGTCTTCGCTTGCCAGGGTTCCGCCCGGGACGGAGGGCCAGCGGCGGCCGGTCACGTACGCCAGCGCCTGCGGCGTCGTGAGGGCCGTCTGATACACCCGCATGAAGCCCTCGTCCTCACCGTCATAGTCCCCATCGCCGTTGAGATCCACCGGGATGAACTCGACCCGGGTATTGGGATTGAAGATCGTGGTCCCGAGGGCGCCGCCGGTGAGCGAGGTCAACCCTGCGATGGCCTGGGTGTTGAGCGTCGCCAAGGCGGTAGGCGTCGGCATCGGAATCACCGACACGTTCTCGGTGTAGCCCTGCATGAAGTCGCCGTCCGCGGCCACGGAGATGGTGGCGGCCGTGGTGACGTCGGCATGGAAGGTCGGCCGGCCGCCTGCATCGTCCACGTAGAGGACACCGTTGGTGTGGAGCGGCCCGAAGACCTGGATTCCGCGCGCGAAGCGAATGGCGGGCGTCGTGACATCGTCGAACCGGGCGAACTTGGCGAAGGACTCCTGCGACAGCTCGGCCCGGCGGACCACCACTGCGCCGCGCGGGCTATTGATCACCGAGATCACGCTCGCGAACACGCCGTACTGGCCCGTGATGTTGCCCGACAGGCCGGCGTAGGTCGACCGGGTGAAACCGGGAATCGGATTCCCGTCGGCATCGTAGGTCGGCACGTTGGTCTCGAGCGTCGTGAAGCCGCTGCCGAGCGGGACCAGCCCTGGGGTGCCGTTCAGCGTGTCCCGCGCCTGTTCGAGGCCTGCCTCGGCTGCGGCCTGCATCATAGCCTCGTTGGAGTGGAACTTCGACACGAGACTGTTGTTCTGGGCGATGAGCACCATGCCGATCGCCATGCTGGTCACCACCATAGCCAGGATCAGGCTCAAGAGCAGCGCCATGCCGCGTTCGTTTTGTCGGGTTCGCTCGATCATTCGTTCACTCCCATGGGACTGCCACCGGACCTAGAACGGGATGAAGGTCGCGGCACTCTGGATCAGGGTCGATTCTCTGGGTGTACAGTCCTGTGCCCCCACGGCAAACTCGTACGTCTGGCCTGCCACGAGCCCGTTGCCGCTCGTGATGTCGTACGGGTTTTGGCCCGGCGGAATGGTGCCCATGAGCTCCCAATCCGTCGCTGGCACCACGCGATTGTACACGTTGTATTGGGTCACGTCGGTCTCGCCGCTGGTCTCGTCGACCGACGGCGTCCAAATCAATTGCACCGAGGGCGGGTTGCCCGGTGCGTTCGGGGTCGCGGTAAGCGGCGCAGCCAGGAGCGGTCGAGAGCCGCAGGTGGCCAGCTTCACCAGGCCGTTGTTGGGGGTCGCGACCATGGTCGAGACCGTACGGGCAGAGGCGTCGGGCCCGGTGAGCCCGTTAGTGGCCACGAAGTTGACCCGCACGATCCGAACGCTGTCCGCCAAGGCCGAGGCCGCGGTGTCGGCCGGGCTGCCGTTAAACGGGGCCACATGCCGTACCGGGATCATCGCCGCCGACATCTGGCGGGACACGCGGTTCCCGCTCGCCAGGGTAGAGTCGTACCAGAACTCGAAGAACGGCCGGCTGGGGTACGGCTCGAGGTTTCGGGCCACCAGCTCGGGCGCGAGATCGTTCACCTGCTGCATCAAGGCGTAGTCGCTCGGATTCGAGGTGGAGAGATCGAGCTCGAAGTAGAACGAGATCGTCTCCGCCCGGCTCGGCGTGCCGCTCGTTCCCCAGTAGTAGTTGGTGTCCGGATAGGTGATGGCTGTGCCGTGGATCGTCATGAGCGACGCGGTGGTCATCGACAGGGCGGCGTTGGGTGGCAGGTCGGGATTCAGGTACACCGCGTCGCCATCGGCCGTGTCGGTGGCGAAGTTGGCGTTGAACACGATCACGTCGTTTGCGCCGTACACCAACATCGGCTGACGTGAAGTGGTGCCGGAGCCCAGGGTGCGCAGCGAGCGGTCGATGGTGCCGAGCGCAAAGCGCATGTTCTGGGTCGCCTCCATCTTGGTGCTGCCGACCCGGAAGCTGCTGCTCTGCGAGCGGAACAGATTGAGCGCCGTGCCCATGATGAGGCCGACCAAGACCAACGCGATCACGACCTCGATCAGCGTAAAACCGTTTGGCGAGGGGCTCTGCCAAGGCGTCTTCGTCATGGTTGCGCCACCACCGCGGTCACGTTCACGGTATCCAGGACCGTGGTGCCGGGCCGCATCAGTGTGGGCTCCGTCACCTTGACCGTGACGACGGTATAGTCGCGCACCGGTGCGGCCCCGGTCACCCGGGTCACCCGCGTGATCCGGGTCATGTTGGGATAATCCGGAAAGCCGATCGCGGTCCCGATCCAGGAACCAGGCAGGGGATACGTCGGATCGGCCCGCACCTCTTCCAACCGCTCCCGGGCCACGGACGCGGCCACGGTGCGCGTGGTTGAGGTGCCGACCGCGTGCAGGAATTCGCCGGCGAAGCGCGCGAGCCCGAGGATCACCACCGACAGGATGACCAGCGAGATCGCGATCTCGATCACGGTGAATCCTCGGCGGCCCATCAGTCCCCTCGGGTCCACCCACTCGCGCCGTAGCGGTACCAGCTCGCCTTCCCGGTCGCGCGAACGATCTCGGCGGCGCGGACATTGTGATCCTCGCCGGCCGCCATGCTCTTGGCCGTGATCAAGTAGAACCCGCCGTACTCGCTGGCCGAGCCGTCGCGCCGGAAGATGATTGCCGGCATGCCGTCCTGGGTGCGGGTGAAGTTGATCGGAGCGCCACCGAAGGTGTGGGCGCCGGCACCGCCGCGTCCGAACGTGACGCCATCCTCCAGCGGGTGGGAGGTCACTCGCTCCGCGCCGTCGATGGTGCCGTTATTGTTAGCGTCCTCGTGGATCCGGAGCCGGTTGTTGCCCGCGTCGAGCGCGACTACCACGTTGTGCTGCAGGCTCACCGAGAGCCGCTGGGCCGAGCTGAGCTTGGTGGACACACCGCGGACGGCCGCGTTGACCTTGTAGGACTCGGTATCGAGCTGCGGGATCGCGATTGCGGCTGCCAGGCCCATGATGACGACGATGATCACCAGCTCCGCCAGGGAAAACCCGCGGCGGTCGGTGAGGATTCGGTGTGCGTGGTCCATTCAGTCGCTCCGGCAAAAGGCCAATGGGACGGTGGGATCGGCCGCAATGGGCTCCCAGGCAGACCGGGGGCCCAGTGATTCGTCACCGCCCGAATCTCCTCATGTCGTGTTCGGCGACACTTGGGTGCAATCTTCAAGCCAGCAGACATGGCACTGTAAGCTATTGATATACAATAATCTGACAGCTATTTGACAGCGTGCAAAGTGGAGCTATGCGACGCAGATTCCAGCAGGGTGTGGGACATCCACAACGGGGGGGGAATGAAGGCGGGAAGGCGGGAGGACGGGAAGGCGGAAAGGTTGGAGGACGGTAAGACGGAAAGCGGGGGCTGGCTGGGAGCTTGCCCTTGTCCCCCGCTCTCTCTCCATCTTCTTGCCTTTGCCTTCTTGCTTCCCGCCTTCTTGCTTCCCGTCTTCTCTCTTCCCGCCCGCCACCCCACCCTCAACAATCCCAACGGCTTAGCTTGCCCGGCCCCGACCGACCCGGGTATCTTGAGCCGCCGGTAAGGGGCTCCGCCAGCGACTTTCGACTTGCGACTTCTGACTAGAGACTAGCACCCATGGCCGAACAAGGACTCATGGACAAGCTCGTGTCGCTCTCCAAGCGGCGTGGGTTCGTCTTCCAATCCTCCGAGATCTACGGCGGGCTTGGCTCGGTCTGGGACTACGGCCCACTCGGGGTGGAGCTCAAGCAGGCGGTCAAGGACAGTTGGTGGAAGGCGATGGTGCATGCCCGGGACGACATCGAGGGGGTCGATGCCGCCATCCTCATGCACCCCAAGGTGTGGGAGGCCTCGGGTCACGTGTCGGGCTTCACCGACCCGCTGGTCGACTGCAAGCAGTGCAAGAACCGCTTCCGGGCCGACGACCCGTCCATCAAAGGCACCCCGGGCACCCCCGACGCCCAGTGTCCGGTCTGCGGCACCAAGGGGTCGCTCACCGAGCCCCGGCTGTTCAACCTCATGTTCAAGACGTTCATGGGCCCGGTGGAGGAAGATGCCGCAATCGTGTACCTGCGTCCCGAAACCGCGCAGGGGATCTACGTGAACTACTTGAACGTCATGCAAGCCTCGCGACAGAAGATCCCGTTTGGGATTGCACAGGTT
>JABDII010000430.1 GCA_013003805.1 Gemmatimonadales bacterium | reverse complement strand
GTCGATGCCACAGTCTTTGCGCACCCTCCTCCTTCGGGAGTTCAGTGACGAGCAGGACCCTGGCATCCCGCGTCCCCACACCGACGACATTTACGAGGTGCCGGGCCTCCTGGATGCTGCGGATCTGGTGGAACTGTCCGGCTCGATCGCGATCCCTGCCCTGCGCGACCCGCCGTTTATCCCGACCACCCAGCAGCGGCTCGCGGATCATCAGGATATCTTCGAGATCATCCGTGCAGGCGACATCTTCCTCCACCACCCCTATGACAGCTTCACCTCGTCGGTCGAGCGGTTCATTCAACAGGCTGCCGAAGACCCACAGGTGTTGGCCATCAAGCTCACCCTGTATCGCACCGGCAGTGACTCGGGAATCCCTCGGCTGCTGGCGCGGGCCGCGGAACAGGGCAAGCAGGTCGCGGTCCTAATCGAGCTTCAGGCCCGCTTCGACGAGGAGAACAACATCAGCTGGGCGCAGCGACTGGAGGATGTCGGGGTGCACGTGTCCTACGGCGTTGCGAGTCTCAAAACCCACTCGAAGACTCTCTTGGTGGTCCGGCGCGAGGGCGAGAGCATCCGGCGCTACGTGCACATCGGGACGGGCAACTATAACGCCCGGACCGCGCGGCTCTACACTGATTTCGGGATTCTCTCGGCCGACCCCGACCTGGGGGCCGATCTCTCGGACCTCTTCAACGTCCTGACCGGGTTCGGTCAGCAGACGGCGTACCGGAAGTTGCTCGTCGCGCCCGGAGGCATGCGCGATCGGTTCCTGTCCCTTGTCCGCCGGGAGATTCACCATGCCCGGGCAGGCAAGAAGGCTCGGATCATCGCGAAGATGAACGCCCTGGTGGATCGTGAAGTAATTATGGCGCTGTACGAGGCGTCCAGGGCCGGCGTGGACATCGACCTCATCGTCCGCGGTATCTGCTGTCTCAGACCCGGCGTGCCGGGCGTGAGCGACGCAATTCGCGTCATCAGCATCGTCGGCCGGTTCCTGGAGCACTCGCGCGCGTTCTATTTCTACAACGCTGGCCGTGAAGAGGTCTACATCGGCTCAGCGGACTGGATGCCCCGCAATCTCAACCGGCGAATCGAGGCGGTGGTACCGCTGGACACCCCACAGCATCGCCGTGCTGTCCGCGACCTGTTGGAGCTCATGCTGCGCGACAACCGGCAGGCATGGGACCTCGGCGCGGACGGGAGCTACCGCCAACGCCATCCGCCTCACCCGGAGGAGGCGCGCGCCACTCATCGTATGTTGTTGGAACGGCACCGCGGGCTCGAGGGATAGAACCCTCCCGCGGGCTCAGCCTTTGCTCGCCGCCTCGAACTGGCGCAGGAGCTTTGCCTGCTCGTCGCTGAGCTTCTCGGGTAGCGCCACGCGAATCTGCACGAGTTGGTCGCCTTTCTGCCCGTTCTTTTCGATCCCCATCCCCTTGATCCGGAACTTGCGGCCGGGTTGCGTGCCCGGCGGGATGCGCAAGACGACTTTCTTTCCCGCGAGAGTGCGGACCCGAAGTTTGGTCCCCATGACTGCCTGCACCATCTCCACTGGAACCTCACAGGTCACATCGAGGCCTTTGCGTCGGAAAAACCGGTCCGCTTGGACCTGGAACGTGACGTAGAGATCTCCCGACTTCCCGCCACCACCCGGATTGGGGTTCCCCTGTCCCTTGAGACGGACCTTGGTGCCGGTATCGGTGGCCGGAGGCACGGTGATCATGATCTTGCGCTCGACCCGGACTTCGCCCGCGCCTTGGCACGTGGCACACGGCTGAGACGCCGACTTCCCTTTCCCGCGACAGAGCGGACACGGACGGTTGACGGCAAAGCCGCCCTGACCGAACGACACGGTGCCACGACCGCCGCATTCCTGACACGTGGTCACCGTGGTACCGGGGGCGGCGCCGCTCCCCCGGCAGGTGGAACAGTTCTCGGTCATGGGGAGCGTGATCGGAATCTTCCCGCCGAGGGCGGCGACGCGAAACGGCACCTCGACCACGGTCTCGATGTCCTCGCCGCGGCGTTGTTCCTTGGCCCGTCCCCGACCGAAGATGGACGAGAAGATATCGCCCAGTCCACCCAGCCCACCGAAGTCGAAGTCTTCGAACTCGACACCTTGGCCCGGGGCGCTCCCCCGGTAGCCCGGCTGGGCCCGCCCCCCTCCCGCTCCGGTGAACGCGCCGAACCGGCGCATACGATCGTACTGCTTGCGCTTGTCGCGGTTGGACAGGACGGAGTGCGCCTCGGAGACTTCCTTGAAGCGCTCCCCCGCCGACGGGTTATCCGGATTGGCATCGGGGTGATATTGCTTGGCCAGGCGCCGGTACGCCTTCTTGATCTCGCCTTGGGAGGCGTTGCTCGTGACTCCGAGTACCTGGTAGTAGTCCTTCGCCGCCACGCTCAACCCTGGCCTTGATCCGAATAGACTTGCACGCGGGCCGGCCGGATCAGCGTTCCCTTGAAGAGGTAGCCGGCTTGAAAGGTCGCAGCGACGTGATCGTCCTGCTCGGGTGTTGGCGGCGCCAGAGCGGCCACGGCCTCGTGGACGCTCGGATCGAACCGCTCGCCCACCGGGTCGATCCGCTCGAGCCCGGCCGTCTCGAGTTCCTTGCGGAATTTCTTGTCCACCAGCACCAGTGCCTCGTGCACCGCGGGCGACGGCGTCGAGGTGCCGGTCCCTGCCAAGATTCGGTCCAGGTCGTCCAACACATCCAGCAGCCGGATGGCGAAGGCGCCCTGGGCCCGATCGCCCAGCTGCACCCGCTCCCGGTTGACCCGCTTCCGGTAGTTGTCGAACTCGGCGGCGAGGCGCGCGTGGCGGTCCTGGAGCTCGTCCAACTCGTCCTCCAGCCGTCTCACCGCCTCACGCGGGATCTCGAGGGGAACCCCAGCCGTGCCCGCCCCCTCGGCTTCGCCCGGCGGAGAGGGAACCGCCGACGGAGGCTCGGCTTGACTCGCGGGAACGGATTCCTCGAGGGCCTCCGCGCCCTCGGCTCCGGGTTCCGCCTCGAGAACGGCTTCGGGGGTGTCCGCCTCTTTGGCGGGAGTAGGCTTTTGGTGCTGCGGTCGGCGCTTCTTGGTCACGAGTGTTCTTCTCCCGGGATTGACGATCGATCAGGGAAGATAATGGCAAACCACATACCGGGAATGTCGGTCAACTTGGCAGGCGGGCCAGGAGCTCATACAGGGCGCCCGCGACGGCACGTTCCCGAACCTGCCACCGGCTCCCATGGTAGACGCGGTGGAGGGCGGTCTCCTCTTCTCGGACGGCGATGCCGATCCACACCGTCCCGACCGGCTTTTCCTCCGAGCCACCCTCCGGGCCCGCAATGCCGGTCACGCTCAGCGCCGCCTCGACCCCGAATCGTGCTTGCACCCCCCGAACCATCGCGAGGGCGACTGCTTCGCTGACGGCGCCATGCCCTGCGATCACGTCTTCGGCAACGTCGAGCGCTTGGGTCTTCACCCGATTGTGATAGGCGACCACGCCTCCCATGAACGCGGCCGAGCTGCCGCGAACGCTGGTGAGGCGCCCGGCGAGCAACCCGCCGGTGCAGGATTCCGCCACCGCCACGCTCAAACCGGCACGCTCGAGCCGCTCGATCACCACGGCCGCCAAATCGGTGGCGCCTTCCCCGTAGCAGTGCGCACCGGCGCGCCGCCGGATCTCTTGGGCGGCATCGTCGAGCCGACGTTTCGCTTCCTCAAGCGGCGCATCCCATGACGTGAGGCGTACATCCACGCCCGCCGTTTGCGGCAGGAAGGCCAGCGTGAGCGGGTGGATGGCCTCATCCACGTCGCCCAGGCGATCGGCCAGCGTGGATTCCGCAATCCCGGCGGTCCGGAGAACGTGAGAGACAATCGGGGCGGGAGTGGCAACTAGCCTGGCGAGTCGTGGCCCAACCTCACGCTCGGCGAGCTTCCGCATCTCATAGGGCACGCCCGGAAGCATTACCACCCGCCCCGGCGGACCCTCGAGCCAGAGGCCGGGGGCGGTGCCCCATTGATTCGGCAGCACGGTCGCTCCGCGGGGGATCATCGCTTGACTGCGATTGCTCCCGGCCGGGGTGCGACCGAGCCGCCGGTACCGCGACAGGATATCCTCCCATACTTCCTGGTCGAAGGCGAGCGGGCCATCGAAGAGTGCCGCCACGGCTTCCTTGGTGATGTCGTCCTTGGTCGGTCCAAGACCACCGACGGTGATCACCGTTCCCGTTCGCCGAAGTGCCTCGTGGACGGCGTCGCGAATGGCGTGCTCGCTGTCGGGCACGCTGGTCCGGCGCACTACCCGAATGCCGTGCGACGCCAAGATCCGGGCGAGTTCGGCACTGTTGGTGTCGACCGTGAATCCGAGCAGCAGCTCGGTTCCGATGGTGATGAGTTCGAGGTCCAAGAGCCTTAGCGCGAGCGGTGGGAGAACAGCTCGCGATAGCGGTAGATGTAGATCGCGAACGAGTAGATGGTCAAGAGCGCAGCCGTGCCGAGGGTGATAGCGACGAACCCGCCGTGAAACTCAGTCCAGAAGTTGGCAAAACTCTTGCCCTCCCAGCCGAAGGACTGGAGGGCGTTCCGGAAGGCGAACCATGCCATCATGGCACCGATGAAGATGTTCTGGAACGTGGCTTTGAGCTTCCCGGCCGGCCCGGCAGCGATGACCACACCGCGACGATGGGCCCAGGTCCGAAACCCCGTCATGGCAAACTCGCGACCGAGCAGGAGCAGGCACACCCAGAGCGGGATGCTGCCCCAGATGGGAATGCCGTAGAGGTCCTGTCGGTGACGGGAGATCCAGTAGATGGGGACGAGTGCCGCGATCAGCAGCAGCTTGTCCGCCAGCGGGTCGAGCACTTTGCCGAGGTCGGTGACCTCATTCCGGGTCCGGGCCAGGTACCCGTCCCACACATCGGTCACCGCCACGAGCACAAAGACGACGAATGCGATGAGTTTGGGCCAGTATCCTTCGATGAATGGGAGGAGGGCGATGACCGGCGTCATCGCGATACGAACGAGGGTGATGATGTTCGGCAGGGTCCACATGCGGAACCCCTTACCCTAGGGTCTTGATGACGAGCTTGCTCAGCGCTTTGAGGGTGTCGAAGACGCCATCTCCACTGGTCGCGACGGATTCGAAGTAGGGCGCGTGCTCGATCCATTGCCCGTCGGCCTGCTCGACAAGGAACTCCCCTTCGTGGAGCGGGTCGGGCATCAATCGCTGGCGGGTCACGTCCTCCACGGGCCAGCCGGGATTGATGGCGGCCTGTAAATCGGCGATGGGTGCGGCGTTGGGCAAGTCGCGCTTGTTGAACTGAATGACGAACGGGATCTTGGTCAGGTCGTAGCCGTACTCCGCCAGGTTGGTGTACAAGTTCTGCATGGACTCGATATTGGCCTCCATGCGTTCGACCTGGCTATCGGCCACGAAAGCGACGCCGTCTACTCCCTTGAGGATCAACTTACGGGACGCGTTGTAGTACACCTGTCCCGGAACGGTATAGAGGTGGAAGCGCGTCTTGAAGCCGCGGATCGTGCCGAGATCGACGGGAAGGAAATCGAAGAACAGCGTACGCTCGGTCTCCGTCGCGAGCGAGATCATTTTGCCTTTGGCCGTCGGCGCAATCTTCGAGAACACGTGCTCCAGGTTGGTGGTCTTCCCACCCAACCCGGGGCCGTAGTACACGAGCTTGCAGTTGATTTCGCGTGACGCGTAGTTGATCATCGACATACGTGATCCGTTCCCCTATTCGCCGAACAGTCTGTCGATTTCATCCTCCGCCTCACCAACAAAACCGGTCTCGACCCGATCCGCACCGGCTTCCTCCCGCGCCTGCATTTCGATGAACACGTGATTGAGCGAACCCACGGCCGACTTGACCCGCAGCTTCACCAAGCCCAGCGTGGTTTGCTTGTCGAACAGGACCACCAAAATCACCCGTCGGGCGATGTCCGCCAGGAACATCGAATCCTTCTCGCCCTGATGAAATAGCGATCCGAATTCGGGCTCGCCGATCAAGCGCGCCAGCTGGTCATTGGCGCTGAAATCCGCGGCGGTGAGCGACGCGAAGGCCAGCGGATCAAACGCCGTCTCCTCCCCGACCGTGGCGATCATCTGCCCGTTCCGGTCGACGATGAGCGCGGTACGCGCCCGGGAAGCCTGAAGGAAGTCCTTGAGGATGCCCGTGATGCGCTGGGAATCTTCCTCTCGGAACGACCAGCTGGTAGCGCCCGCCACGTTCCCGTCCCCTACCCGAGCCGCGCTTCCATCCGCCGGAGCAAGAAGCCGGCGCGACGTCGAAGCAAGGGTTGGGATTCCCACCGAACGTAGTCCCGGAGCGCGCCAACGGCCTCGAGGCCGGGGTTGCCGGCCAGAAAGCCAAGGGCCGCAAGCCTGCGCCAGGGACTCGGATGGAAGAGGTCGCGCCGGTGGCGCACCAGGTGCTGCTGCGCCACCAGCCACCCGGCTGCGACACCGGCCAGCGCTCCAGCCGCCACGAACAGGGAGCGGCGTCTCATCGGCCAACCTCCTCCCGGGCAAGCAGCGCGTGGGAGAGCGTCACCCCGTCGATGTACTCGAGGTCGCCGCCCATGGGCAGTCCCCGAGCCAGGCGGGTGACCTTGACGCGTTCTCCGGTCAGCAGTTGCTGGATGTAGGTTGCCGTTGCCTCACCCTCCATCGAAGGGTTGGTTGCCAGAATCACTTCCCGAACCCCTCCGCCCTGAACTCGTCGGACCAGGGGCTCGAGCCTGAGCGCATCCGGTCCGACCCCGTCGAGCGGCGACAGGTGGCCGCCAAGCACATGGTAGCGCCCGCGAAACTCGGTGCTTCGCTCGACGACTTCCACACCCGACGGTTCCTCGACCACACAGAGGAGCCCATCATCTCGCTTGGGGTCGCTGCAGTACCCACACCGTTCGTGCTCGGTGGGCGTCCCCCACTCGGGGCACGGTGCCACCCGCTCCGCGACGGACTGCAGGCCCTCAGCCAGATGCACCGCCCGATCGGTCGGCTGCCGGAGAAGATGATAGGTCAGCCGTTGTGCCGTCTTCCGGCCAATACCCGGAAGCCTGGCAAGCTCGGTGATGAGATCCTCGATGACGCTCACAGCTCAGAGCTGCGGGGTAATGGGCAGAGACTGGGCCTTCCGCATCTCAGCCTGCAGCAGGTCGGCAGCGCGTCGTTGCACCTCGGAGATCGCGGCGAGCACCAAGTCGGCCAGGAACTCCGCGTCATGGCCCTCGAAGACCTCTGGATCGATATCGAGCGATCGTATCATCCCCCGGCCATCAGCCGTCACCCGAACCATGCCGCCACCGGCAGAGGCCTCGATAGTCCGGTCCGCAAGCTCCGTCTGCAGTTGCTGGAGCTTGCCCTGCATTTGCTGGCCGAGCTGGAACAGTTGCTGGAGATCTGCCATGGTCCCGTCGTTTCGCGCTAAACCGAAGAAGCTAGGCCGGCAATCGGG
>JABDII010000426.1 GCA_013003805.1 Gemmatimonadales bacterium | reverse complement strand
CTCGATGCCACGGAGGGTGGTGCGTCTACCGATCTGGGCACCTTGCGAACGGCCACGATTACCATTGGCCTGGAAGGTCCCTTGGTATGGCAGCTTCGCTGGCGCGCCGGGGTCGGGCTTCTCAAGTACTGGCCGTCCGAGGACACGGGCATCTTCCTCTTAGGCGGGCCAACGGACTACCTCCTCATGGCGGGGGCTGATTACCGACGCGCGCTCGACGCGGACTGGTCCATCGTGGCCGGTATGCGGTACGACTTTCATCGATTCACCACGGACGCCTTGGAGGCTCGCGGCTTCTCCCAGTCCCAGCAAGTCCATCGGTTTGGCCTTCTGGTCGGGGTTTCCCGCACGATATCATGACTACCCGACTGCGCTCTGGACTCGCCGCAGGTGTCGCCGCACTGACGGCCGTCGCCTGCGCCGAGATCGCCTCGCCATCCCGGGGGGATGTCTTCGAGTGGAGGCTCGTTGTCGGAACGGACACGTTGTCGTTCCACTGGCCGGCGTCCTCCTTGCCGGTCAAGATCTGGGTGGAGGATCAATTCGACATGCCCTCCCACATCGCTCGCGGCATAGCGCAATGGGAGTCAGCTTTCTTGTACAATGAGTACGCTGCAGCATTGGTGTCCGACTCGACCACGGCCGACGTGCTCGTGCGGACCATCACCGCGCCGCCGAAGCTTGCTCAGACCGTCGCGCGGCTGCCGAGCATGGTCAGGCCCGAGTGCACCGGCGCGACCGATATCGACACCGTCGCGACGCGATTCCAGCTTCAGTTGCCTATCCGCATGTTCATCTGGCCTCGGTTCGATCCCGTGCTCAACGATCTCACCGAGTGCTTCCAAGTGGTCGCGGCGCACGAGTTAGGCCACAGCCTTGGCCTCTTCGTGCATTCCAACACGCTGAACGATCTCATGTACTTCGATCCGACGGCGACGCGGCTGAGTAACCGGGACATCAACACGGCCGAGTTGAACGCCCACGGACCCTCCACCATGACCCCAATCAGGTAAGCGGCTCCCCCCGCCGCACGGTTGCATGCTGCGGCTCAGACCACAATCTTTCCTGCATTGGGAGCGTGGCTCCCGACTTCCCCCGGTGGGCCGATTCGCCCCGGCTCGCCTCGCAGATTCGTGCTAGCTGGGCGGGAGCACAGACCCGAAACCACGCCAAACTCAAATGACAACCAGCATAGCCGACCCGTTCGAGGTTGACCTCGGTGCTCACGGGATCAAGCCCGCCAAGGTCCATGCGAATTGGTGCGCCGCCGCTCTGGCAGAGGCGGCCGTTCAACGTGAGGAAGGGATCGTCACCAACCAAGGGGCGTTCACTGTCGTTACCGCCCCGCATACGGGGCGATCACCCAAAGACAAGTTCGTGGTGCAGGAGCCGGGTTCGGCACCTGACATCTGGTGGGACAACAACGCCGCGCTCGACCCCGACGCGTTCGACCGTCTTCATGATGACATCCGCGCCCACCTCACCAACCAAGAACTCTTTGTGCAGGATCTTCATGGCGGGGCCGCGCCCGAATATCGACTCGCCGTGCGGTTCATCACGCCGAACGCCTGGAGCGCCTTGTTCGTGCGCAACATGTTCATCCGCCCGAGGTTGGAGGATCTCGTTGGGTTCGAGCCCGGCTTCCTCGTCCTGCACGCTCCCGAATACCAGGCGGACCCCGAACGACACGGCACCAGAACCGGCACGGTCATCGCGCTCAATTTCGCCAAGCGTATGATCCTGGTCGCCGGCACGAGGTATGGCGGAGAACTCAAGAAGTCGATTTTTACGGTGCTCAATTACTTGCTTCCGGCCCAGGGTGTGCTCCCGATGCATTGCTCGGCCAACGTGGGGCCGGATGGAGAGACCGCGATCTTCTTCGGCCTCTCCGGCACCGGGAAGACGACCCTCTCAGCCGATCCCACTCGGCACTTGATCGGCGATGATGAGCATGGCTGGAGCCCCGACGGCGTCTTCAATTTCGAAGGGGGGTGTTACGCCAAGGTCATCCGGCTCGACCCCGAACACGAGCCCGAGATCTACGCGGCGACACAACAATTCGGAACGGTGCTCGAGAACGTGACGCTCGATCCACTGAGCCGAAGTGTCGATTTCGACAGTGAGGAGATCACCGAGAACACCCGGGCGAGCTACCCCATAGACTTCATCCCCAACCACATGCCCGGCGGCATCGGGGGGCACCCCAGCGACGTGGTGTTCCTCACCGCCGATGCATTCGGGGTGATGCCCCCGATCGCTCGGCTCACGGCGGTGCAGGCGAAGTATCATTTCCTATCCGGCTACACCGCCAAGGTAGCGGGCACCGAACGCGGTGTTACCGAACCATCCGCCACGTTCTCGGCCTGTTTCGGCGCACCGTTCCTGCCCCGCCATCCCAACGTGTACGCCACGATGCTGGGGGAGCGAATCGAGCAACATGGTGCGCGCGTCTGGCTCGTCAATACAGGGTGGACAGGCGGGCCGTATGGAACCGGGACGCGGATGCCCATCGCCCACACC
>JABDII010000419.1 GCA_013003805.1 Gemmatimonadales bacterium | reverse complement strand
TCAACTTCGTGCGGGCCTCAACGTCGAAAATCAGTTCCTTTGCTGCCATCGTATGGTTCTCCTCTCAGGCCCGGACCTACTCGACTGTGGCGAGGATGTCGGACGCCTTGATGATGATGACTTCATCGTCTCCTAACTGAAACGGGGTCCCGCTGTACTTCCCGTACAACACCTTGTCGCCAACGGCGACCTCCATCTTGACGCGCTCGCCCTTCTCGACCCGCCCCGGGCCCGCGGCGATCACCTTCCCCTGGGTAGGCTTTTCCTTGGCGGTATCGGGGATGTAGAGCCCTCCGCGCATGGACTCGGCCTCCTCGTCGGGCATGATCACAACCCGGTCCTCCAAGGGGTGCAGCTTGAGCTTGGCCTTCGCTTTGGTGGCACTCGGCATATTGCCCTCCAACAGCATGGTCTGGTTCAGGAATGCTACTGTAAACGCTTATATATCAAGAAATTAGCACTCTCTGTTGTAGAGTGCTAGGCTTCTCGGTAGCGAAAGATATGGCCGACGTGTGCCTTGTCAAGCGACTCGGTTCAGAAGTCGAACCGGATCTCCATGCCGAGGTAGCCGTTCTCGGATCGGAAGAACTGTCGCTGGGTCGAGAGACCCTCATGGGCGATGAGCGACAGGCCGAAGGCCGGTGTGCCCGAGGCACCCGAGAACTCGACGCCGAGGCGTGCCGACGTATTGATCCGCCAGTCGGTTGCCGCCATGGTCTCGAAATGGAGGCCCGCCACCGGTTGCACACGCTCACCCAGGAGGCTGAAGCGCCCTCCGCGGTAATCCACCGCCAGCATGGCACCCGGACGCTCGAGGTCGAGTTCGTCCACCAGCACCATGCTGCCGCTTCCGATGAAGCTCCACGGGCCGGTAGTGTATCGGACCCAGGCCTCCAATACCTCGCGGGTCCAGTCGAGCCGCGAGACATTGAATCGTCCGGCATACTCGTCGCCCAGGTGACTGCTCTCGTGGTACACCCGGAGCGTGGTTCTCCAACGCCCGAAATCCATGCCCACATCGATCCCGACGACCCAGTCGGTGCTGATGAGTGAGCTCTTCGAATCGGAAAGGCTGAATCGGGCGTAGGCCTCGACTCCGAAACCCAGCGTTATGGGGACGTTCCCACGCCGCAGCGCGATGAGCGAGAAGGTCTCGCCTACGCCTGCCTCCGCTTCGGTGCCTTCACCGAAGCCGTTGTCCGCCTCTTGAATCGACACGACCCGCCCGACGAAGGCCGTGGCCCGCGGGGCCGCGGCGGGATACTCGAAGCTCGGGACATCGGGAAAGAACCGGCTTCCCTGAGCCTGCCCGACGGCCGGCGCGAGAAGCGCACCACCGAGCCCCAGCACGAAGTGGCGCCGGGGAGCCCGACGAGCGAATGGGATACGTCTTGAGCGCCGGAGC
Organism: Gemmatimonadales bacterium; assembly: GCA_013003805.1. Taxonomy (GTDB): domain Bacteria; phylum Gemmatimonadota; class Gemmatimonadetes; order Gemmatimonadales; family GWC2-71-9; genus JABDII01. The sequence continues at coordinate 3,769 of JABDII010000419.1, read as the reverse complement.
GTTATCATGGAGAGAGGCGGTTCCTCGGTACAGGAATGGGGTTTATGGCCGGGAGCATGTGTGCTAGGTTAGTCGCTGTCAATCTCTCTGTTTCAACATCTTCCGGAGTGTGACAATGTCGGTGGTGGGTTTCCTCCTCCAAGCTGTGCTCACGAGTAGTGTCTCGGTGGCTATGCCGGCGGGATATTCCCCCGGTGTCGCGCCGGACACGAGCCAGATCCGCGTCCAGACCGATTCCTCGAAGCGTGAAGTCTTGGTGACACTGGGTCCCTTCCAGCTCGAGGACATGTCGGGGATGGACCATCACGCGATGCCGATGGACGATGGTGCCGGGCATGATACTCCCGTGTACGACTTCACCTGGCCGATCGACGGCTGGTTCCGCGGATTCCGCATCGAAGTGGTCGACGGGTCGGGCAATCCCCTGCCCCGGGAGATCATGCACCACATGATCATGGTGAACTACGACCGGCGGCAGCTGCTCTACTCCGCGGCGGAGCGAATCATGGGCGCCGGGTCGGAGACGGGCGACGCGGTGCTGCCCAAGTCGGTTGGAGTCCCCGTGCATGCCGGCATGCGGCTGGGCGTGTATGTCGCCTGGCACAACGCCACCGGTGCCCCGATTGACGAGGCCTATCTCAAGATCGCGTTGCTCTGGTCCCCCAAGAACCTGATGCCCCAGCCGGTCAGCAGCTTGCCGATTTACATGGATGTGAATCTGGAGGTTGGCGGGACCAACACCTTCGACGTTCTGCCTGGCCGAACCGAGAAGAGCTATGAGTTCTCGGTCCCAGTGAGCGGACGACTGCTCGGGATCAGCGGTCACCTGCACGATTACGGAGTCGCCGTGCGACTCGAGGATGCTGAGACGGGCAAGATCATCACCCAGGTCGACGGCCAACGACTCCCCGACGGAAAGGTCACCGGGGTGGAGCGGAAGTTGTTCGGCGTCCTCGGCCGAGGTCTCAAACTGCGGGCGGACAAGCGATACCGTGTCGTTGGGATCTACGATAATCCGACCGGTGAGACTATCCGCCTCGGCGCTATGGCTGAGATCGTAGGGCTGTACGTGCCGGACGACATGGCTCAGTGGCCCGAGGTCGATCTCAACGATCCCACCTTCCAGCGTGACCTCGTCTCCCTGGCGGAGATGGGACGGGAGCAAGCCGAAATGGACCACGGTGCGCATGAAGCCCACGAAGAAGACGCCAAGCCGGACGCCAAGGAGGGACACGAGGAGCACGAGAAGAAGAAGGAAGAGCACAAGCATTAGGGTCATCGCCGGCTCCCCGGAGAGCCAGGCCACGATCGAGCGCTCTCCCCACCGGAGGGCGCTCGACGTTTCCGGGCCTCATTTCAGTCGACCACTCGCCGGGCGCCCACCCATCGCTCCCACCACCAGCGACCGTACGGGTCGTCGTTGGACAACCGGCTCAGCTGGACACCCTGGCTCGCGCTGTGGATGAACTGTCCATCCCCAACGTAGAGCCCAACGTGGGTTACCGGGCCCTCACGGGTGCTGAAAGTCAGGATGTCGCCTGGGCGGAGTGAAGTGACGAGCCGCTCCACCGGCTGGCCGCTCTGGGCCTGATCGGCGCTCCGTCTCGGAAGACGGATGCCATGCTCGCCGTAGGCATACTGGATCAGGCCGGAGCAATCGAACCCGTCCTCCCCGGTGCCTCCCCACTTGTACGGCGTCCCCATTACTTGCGTGGCCGTCTGAACCACGGCCTCGAGTAGGGGCACGGTCTGGCCGGGCGGCGTGAATGCTCCCGTTCGAGGTTCCAAGTCTCGCGGCACCGCGAGTGGGTCCTCCCCGCTCGGGAGGGGACTGTCCGGGATACGAGGCGGCGGCACAGCCTGGGGTTCAGAACCGCCACCCGACGGAGGGGGGCGGGGCCCACCGCCCCAGCGGAGTCCCAGCCTCAGACCCAGCTCGATCCCGGAGCGGCTACCTGGCGACAGATCGCGCCAGCGTCCTTCCAGGGCGGCCGTCAGGAAGCTGAGCGGGTACACCTCATAGCCTAGTCCGGCCGACCAGCTGCCCCAGAGATCAGCGGCTTTGCCGGTTCCAATCCCGCCCGTAAGTCCAGCCACCACATAGGGTCCAGCCTGGCCACCTCGAAACAAGGTGAGGTCTGCGCCGAGACCCCAGAGGCGTTCATCCAGCCGTCCGCGATCCCGGAACAAGGAGCCCAGCAGCCCGTATCCCAGCACCCCACTCAGCCGGCCGGAGATGACCATTCGGTAGCTCGACCAGTCGGGGTCGTCCACCAGCCGAGCGGCCTCGAATGACACGCCCTGGGACCAGGCCGAGCCGGGCCAGACGATCGCGAGTGCCAAGCCCACCGGCCAGACGGGGGATCTCACCTACTTCACCCTCCGGGGCTCTCCCGAGCGGAGATTGACATCGTAGGTATTCCCCGGCCGGCAGTTGAGCCAGATACGAGCCCGCATGGTGGAGTCGTCGATCAGCACCGGCGCAGCCCCGGTGTAGAGCAACGGAACGGCGATGCGTTCCCCTTCGCGGCGTAACTCCATCACGCGTTCGATGCACGGGTTGCCGTCCGGATCGGTGGCCACGCGCGAGTCGGTGTACCACACCTCGGTTCCATCCGGCGATCGGAGGGCCAGGCTATCTTCGAGCGGTGTTCCCTGATTCTGTGCTTCTGGGGGAAGCGATGGAGGGTCAGGTCTGTCCCGGGGCTCGCCGCACGCCGAGACCAGGAGTAGGGAGGCGGCGAGGGCGAGACCCGCATAAGGTCTTGGCGGACGACACGGTCTACTCATCACTGATCAGGTCTGACGTGTCTGGTGTGGCGTCCTCCGCGACGTGCAGCACGCGCTGAAGCTCAGGCGATCGCCGGAGCAGCCGCAGCCAGGCGAGGAGGCCGCCGAATCCTACGATCGCCGCGAAGAGGACGGTGAGCACGATACCGAGTCTCGGGCTCCCCACCGCCGAGGCCAGGAATGCTCCGAGCATTCCACCAATGTGGGCGCCGGCCCACCCAACGAACGGGGTGAGCAGCCAACCGAGTATCCGAGCCGAGAGCCGCAGTAGGCGCATGGCCTACGCGCGGCGCCGTCCGATGGCTGAGAAGAGCGCAGCCAGCGCGATCCCTGGCAGGAAGGCGACGGCGAACGTTGGCAGTGACCACGCGGCCCCGGGCAGACCGACCAGGTTGGCCAGCACACCGGCAACGAGGGTGAATCCTAGGGCCAGAAACATGAGGCCAACGACCGAGGGCTGTCGGCCCTTGGCCGCCTGATTCGCCAGCACGGTGGCACCCATCCAGGCGAGGAAGGTTCCAGCCATCCACCAGACCGGATGGTACCACCAATTGCTGCCACCGCCGATCTCGAGCCATCGATTCGTGTACGTGCCGATCCACTGGAGGATGGCGACGTCGGCGATCATGAAGACGACAGTTGCTCCAAGCCCAATGCCGGCCGCCCCGGCGATCCCTTCGGTGTGTCGCGCCTTGGTCCAAAGCCCCGGAAGGGCGCAGGTGGCGGTGAGTCCCACGAGGATGATGAACGCTTGGAGAACAAACGCGAGCGAGCCGTCGAGGAAGCGTGAGACGAGGGAGAACGCGAGGACCAGGATCGCCTGAATGATGCCCAGTCTGAACGACGCGCGGAGGATGAGGGGAACATCGGTGTGGTCGAAGTCCCGTTCCAACTCCACCGCTCCACTCATGCAAGCTCCCGGATGGCGATACGTGGCGAAGTATAGCTCCACACGCAGGACGGGCCAAGGGTGTCATGC
>JABDII010000395.1 GCA_013003805.1 Gemmatimonadales bacterium | reverse complement strand
AGAGCGCCACGATGACCCAGGGCCAGGGCCGAAGCGCGTAATGGGCGATGTTGAACCACAAGGTTCCCAACAATGAATCCCGCTCGTTCCGTGCCGCGAGCATCCGCTGGGCCACGTAGCCACCGCCCCCCGGCTCGGCCCCGGGATACCAGGTGCTCCACCATTGGACGGCGATTGGGACGATCAGCACGGCGAGGACGGTGGTACCATCCGAGAAATCGGGCAACAGGCCCAGCTTCCCTTCGAGGGCCGGGTGCTGGACCATGCCGCTCAGTCCACCGACCTCGGGCAGGTTGAGGGCGTAGTACGCGGCGGCAATTGACCCGACCATGGCGATGGCAAAGAGCAGGAGATCAGTGACCACAACGCCCCAGAGCCCCGCGGTGGCGGAGTAGATGACGGTTACGCCGCCGGCGAGTACCACCGTCGTGATCTTGTCGGCGCCCAGGAGCACGTTTCCGATCTTGATGGCCGCGAGCGTCACCGTGGCCATGATCATCACGTTGAAAAACACGCCAAGGTAGAGCGCCCGAAAGCCACGTAGGAAAGCGGCAGGTTTCCCGGAATAGCGGAGCTCGTAGAATTCGATGTCGGTCATCACGCCGGAGCGGCGCCAGAGCTTGGCATACACAAAGACGGTCAGCATGCCCGTGATGAGGAACGCCCACCAGAGCCAGTTCTGGCTCACGCCGCCAGAGCGGACCAAATCGGTCACCAGATTGGGTGTGTCGGTCGAGAAGGTGGTGGCGACCATGGACGTGCCCAAGAGCCACCATGGGAGCTTCCTGCCCGACAGGAAGAATTCCTGCACTCCACTGCCCGCGCGGCGAGTGAACCAGAGCCCAACCGTGAGAGCGATCACGCCGTAGAGCGCGACGACCGTCCAATCCAATCGATCGAGTTGCATGAGCTACTCGGCGCCAAAGAGGGGGGTGGGGTAGCAACCTTCCGCGACCAGCTGAGCGAGGTGGGCCGCCACGCGGGGACGGTCGGCTGCATGAGTCATGCCGGTCCAGCGCTCGGACGTGGGCAGAATCTGAACCCGGACCCGCCCGGCCGCTACCAAGGTGTCTACCTCAGTACTGAGCCTGAACTCGCGCTCTATGCCCCGTCCGTGTTGCGCGAGAAATGCTGTAAAACGTTCGCGTAAGAGCGGAAAGACCGCTGGCGGGAATCCCCAAGCATTCATCGAGACAGTCTCATCGCCGCTCAGGCGAACCGCATCATCGTGCTCTCCAATCCCCTCGAGTTCGTCCCCTGTAGAGCGAATCTCGGTGACTTCGGTGATGGTCGAGAGCCATCCGCCCGAGTGGCGGCAGATCGCGCGGGATACTCCGCCGGCGGGCGACAGGGTTTCCCGTAGCGGATAGCCGACCAATGCGAACGTGGGCGCTACGCCGCTCGGGCCTTTCCGCAGGAATGTGCTCAACAGTCGGTAGCACGTCCGGCCGTAGAAGTCGTCGGCGTTTACCACGGCAAATGGCGCGTGCAACGCTTGTTCAACCGAGAGCATCGCGTGCGCGGTTCCCCAGGGTTTAGCACGTCCCTCAGGTAATTGAGCGTCCGATTGGTCCACGAACGCTATAGGTAGGGGTACCCGCGTGAGCGAGGTCGTAAGCCGCGGGCGGAGCTCCGGTCGGGTGATCACGACCACACGACCGAACCCGGCCCGGACGGCGTCGTAGATGGAATATGCTAGCAAGGTCTCGCCGTGAGGACCCACCCCTACCAGTTGCTTGGGAGAGCCGTAGCGGTGAGAGCGGCCTGCGGCGAGAATCACGAGAGTGGGATTCATGAGTATGCCGATGAGCAACTACATTTCGTTATCCGGACCCGACGGGTGGGCCGCGGAGTCAGCGTCGCTCTTTCGAGAGGATCAGGCATGGAGATCGCCATCGCCGTGTTGGCCATCGGCTTTGTCCTCGCGTTACTGGCCCGGGCCAGGCGTGAAGAGGGCACATCGCTCCCGCCCGCCCGCGGCCCGCGACCCACTTCGGAGAAACCCGAAGATACGATCCGCCGGTTGCTCCGTTCCAATAGGAAGATCGAGGCGATCAAACAGTATCGCCAACAGTATGGCACTGGTCTCAAAGAAGCCAAGGAGGCGGTCGAACGAATGGAACGCGAGCGCCCCGGACGCGGCCGATGATCCGCGAAACCTGAGACTAGGGACTAGTGACCAACGACTCATTGAGCCGCCGCATCTTCCTCTGGGCCTCGCCGCTGCCGGTGGTCCTCCACCTCTTGGCCTTGTGGTACGTGGGCCGGTTCGACGGATGGGGCGCCTGGGCCGCGGCACCGATGCTGCTTCCCGCGATCATCCTGAGTGGGGGCATGTTCCTGACGGGGACTGCGTTCTGGTATCAGGGGCGGCGGAGCGGGCGCGATCCACTGCTCCTCATCGCGACCCTCCTGGCGGGCTCGGTAGCCCTCTTCTACCTGATCCGCGCTCTGTCCCGCGGCATGCTCATCTGAGCTTCGGAGCTATGAATGGCCTTCACCCGTCGGGCGTTGCTCGTCGTTCTCACGCTCGTGGCCTGCGCCCCGGCCGAGCGGCCTGATCATGACGCACCCCAAATCCAGCGTGCCGGACTCCCCTTAGACCGCTCTGCCGCGGTGACCCCGCGAGATCCCTGTGATTCAGGCAGCGGCATACGCGCGACGTGGCGCCCTGGAACTCCTCCACTCGATCGAGGGATCGGCGTGCTCACCTTCCCGGATTCGTTCGTCGGCCAGCGGAGTGACACGATGACGATTCGCGCCGCGGCAAGCGAGGACGCCGTTGTCATCGCGCGATATATCCTGCGTGACATACCCGCGTACTCCTGGTGCTACCGCATGGAGGTGCCCGCTGAAGGGATCACGGACAATTCGCTCGAGATCGGCTATGAGACCGTCGGGTTGCCCATCGACAGCCTCACATCCTCTAACGGCTGGGCCCGGGTGATCTTCGGGTTCGATCAGGCCAACACACCAGAACGCGGCTGGGTGGAGCTTCGTCCCGAGCGAACTCACTGGGTGCTCTGGGCCGATCACTTTCGGGAGATGGGCGGGTTCCTCTGGAACGCCAACGAATTGGAGCCTGAGTTCACCGACGGTCCGGACGGCTCACCCGTCGCGCTTGACCTAGCTCGAAATGAGGCGGGGTCCTATTCCTTCGAGGCAGTGGCGCTCGAATTTGACGGCCCCTGGATGCGAGCACGCATCCGCACTCCGACCGGCTGCGTCGCGCCCGACTCGCTGATCCGAGAAACGACGGCCTGGATGCGGTACCTGACCGATAC
>JABDII010000379.1 GCA_013003805.1 Gemmatimonadales bacterium | reverse complement strand
ACATTGCTCCATCGTGATTTCTGGGCCAACTCCGGCTTCAAGATCCCTTGATCCACCAGATCTTCGGCCATGGTCTGATCGCGGGTGATCTGATCCAGCCACCCGTCTCGCTGGAGATAGAGTCGGCTGTCTCCGACCTGGACGATGAAGGCTCTGGGCCAAAGGATGTAGGCCATGGTGAGTGTGGTCGCCATGCCCTCTTGGCCACTCTCGGCGGCTGCCTCGGCCAGTACCTTCTCGTGAGACTTTTGGAATGCGGTTGAGATCTCCTTCAGCACATCGCCGCCGATGTCTTCGGCAAAGTGGAAGAAACATGGCATTGTGAAGGTGATGTAGGAGGTCAGGGCGTCGACCGCGAGCCCACTCGCCTGGGCCCCAGCAGCGGCGCCGCCGACGCCATCTGCCACAACGAGGAGGACGCCGAGCTTTCCACCTAGCAGCCTGGCCTGATCACGTTCCGCCAAGCTGGTATGGCTGATGTCCAGGGCCTTGTGGATTCCGCCGATCAGGAACTGATCTTCGTTCTGCTTGCGGACCTTGCCCGTGTCGGTAAGGCCGAAGATATCGTCTCGGATATTTTCCATGTCGCAACTATATCACGCGGATGCCGGGGCCACCAGCGGCCGGCGTCATCGATCGGTCACGGTCCCGGTGAACCGGTCCAGGGCCGCGTGGGCCTCTCGCACCGTGGGCTGGAGTTCGGAATCGGCGTCGAACCAGGCGTTTGCCACGTAGGCATATACCCGGCTTGCCGCGCCGAGATTGCCCAGCCGCTCTTGGATGCGGGCATGCTCTAACATCCAAATCACTTCGCCCGGTCGTGGATCCGTATTCAAGGGCACGGATACCTGGTCGAGGATGTGAGCCGCTTCCTGGACTCGCTCGGAAGCAGCCAACAATCGCGCGTGCGTGAGTCGCTCGCGGTAGGCGCCCCGACGCGGCCAATCGGGAAGGTTGGCAAAAAGACCCAGGGCCAAGGCCGTATCTCCTCTGGCCACGGCCAGATACGCACTGGCCGCGGCGCGAGCATAGTTCACTTCAGCGGTGTCTGAGGGGGATAGCAGGCCCCCCTGAATGAAGTCCTCCCATTGAACCACCGCACGTCCTAGCGACAGAGTGTCACCCTGGGCGGCCCACCACGGAAGGGCCGGATAGATCCCGACGCCGTGCCTCTTTGTGAGCCAGGACTGACAAACCAAAGCCACGGAATCATCCGGGATCACGTTCAGCAGGGCCATTTCGGTGTACAGATCGACATCACTCGTGTCGCTGATCTCATAGGCCTCGCGGATGTGCCCACGGAAAGCGAGTGACCATGCAACGCGACGTTGGGCCAGGGATGCCCGACGGTTGGGCGCCTTCTCCAAGAGCTCCCGGGCCACCCGAATCCCGGACTCGGCAGAGTCAGCCGCCCGTGAAAGGGTGCTCCAACTCGTCTGCAGGGCCTCGACCGATAGCGTATCCAGCGCCGCGGCATCATCTCCAGCACGGCCACGTTCACGCGCGTCGAGCAGGCTAGCGGCGAGGCGCACGCCGTCGGCGATGCTGCCCGTGGCGTCCAGGTCGAGGTAGGATGACATAACCCGACGAGCCGAGTCGACCCGGCCCATTCCGAGATTGAGCGCAATCAACGGGATATAGGCCGGCGCGAATCCCGGATCGAGCTCGAGCGCCCGGATGAATGGAGTGAGGGTCTGCTCTGAGGTGGCGCCGACATAGGCCCCCCAGCGGTAGCGAGCCTCGCCCAACCGATACCACGATCCAGGATCTCCAGGATAAAGTCCGATCGCACGGTCCAGGGTGGTGAACAGCCGCCCGAGATGGGACCAACTGGTTGAGTCGCCATCGAACCAGAGCAGCGCGGCCTCGACCGAGTCCGCCGCCACGAGCAGGCTCTCTCTCGGTGCCAAGCCATGATTCAGGGCCCCCGCCTGAAGGGCGAATCGGGCAGAGCCCCGACCGCCACGCCGCCAACCCACCACGGCGCCTAGCCGGCTGAAGGCGAGGGCGAATGCCGTGTCGAGCTGTGTCGCGCGACCATAGTACGCCGTAGCCGAGTCCCAATTCGACAAGCGGTACTGTCGCTCGCCTTGGAGAAAGGCGCGCAATGCCGTCGGTGAGCTCGACCCGAATGACGTGGAGCGAAGCGCGCCCGACGGATCGCGGCGTCCTAGCTCGCTCAAGAGTCGCACCGCCAGTGAATCTGCTAATCGATCGACGTGCGCCGTGGAATCCCGGAGCTCCATTTCACCGATTGCTTGCCCCACACCCACATCGAGCAGCGTTGCCGACAAACGGACGGAATCTTGACCCGATGCAATCAGCCGGCCGTACACCGCGAGGCCGGCGCCCAGGCTCCGGCCGAGTTGCCGCGCCGAACTTGCCTCAGCGCGTCCGGTCCACCGCTGAATGACCGCGGTTGGGGAAACCGTCCTCAGCGCTCCGGCGCCATCGAGACTCGCCGACAACACGTCGACCAGTCCCTCCCGCCACAATTCGAGATCGGTATCGAGGACGTCGAACGGGGCGATGACCAGAAGATCAGGGTCGAGACGGGGAACGGAACGAGACTGAAGCCAGAGCACGCCGGCGAGAGCGACCAACACAGCCGCCGCGATGCCGAGGGTCAGAGACCGTCGCCCTCCCATGACCGCCCGGAACGGACGTGAACCGATCGGTGTGATGCCACCACTCGGTGTCGTCATTGCTTCGAGCCGCGCCAGCAACTCGTCCGCCGATTGGAAGCGCGCCTCGGGCTTCTTCTCGAGACACTTCATGACGAGTGTCGCGAGCGGCGACGGAATGTCGGCTCTGGTCTTGCGGACCTGCGTTGGCTGCTGGGTTACTTGCGCCGACAACACCTGTTGCGGGGGCATGTCGGCGAACGGGGGGCGCCCCGTCAGGATCTCGTACCCCAACACGCCTACAGCGTAGATGTCGGCGCGGTGGTCGATCTCGGGATCGTCTGCGGCCTGTTCCGGCGCCATGTAGGCCGGCGTGCCCAGTGCCACAC
>JABDII010000245.1 GCA_013003805.1 Gemmatimonadales bacterium | reverse complement strand
CCAATGCGGAATTCGTATCCCACCCCGAGTTGGACGGCGAGCGCGCGAGAGGTGAGCGCGTCGTCATCGTCATCGAGCCGGTCGGCGATGACACCGAGACCGCCTTTCACAAAGAGCGATCCGTGGTTGGGGTACCACAGCGCAATGGCACTGAGCGAACCCATGGCCCGGTCGATGCCGGCGTCGTCCTTCATCCAGCCGTTCGCCTCAGCACCCAACAAGAAGTTCGGCTTCACGGTCGTTCCCAAGCGGAAGTAGGCCGAATACGAACTGTGACGGTCACTGACACAGATCGTGCACGCGGTCTTGGCGAAGCCGACGCCGAGGCCGGCACCGTACCAGAAGCCTTGATTCAGACTGCTCTGAGCGGCGACCGGCTGGGCAGTAACGCCGAGCGCGAGGGCGCCTATCATGCCGATGGAGAAGAGGCGCATAGATCCCTCGTGATGTTGGTTTACGACACGGCCGGCGGCCCGGCGGCGGGAACAAAGTGACGCGAAAGGCAGAAACCGTGCCCGGGAAGGAGTGCGCAGACGCAACACCGGACGCATCCTATTGCCATGGGCCGGACTACCGGCGAATGTCGAACGTGATGCGGGTGGGGACCGAGACCCGAGCGGACATCTTCGAGACTGGCCTCTCTGGCGATGTGCCAGGCTGCGCGTCGACAGCGGACGTTCGGCGACCGGCATCAGACCACCTCGCACCAATCCGAACATGCTTCAGGAGGCACTTTCCATGCACCAGCAGCAACAACCACGCGGGAGATGGAGGATTGGGCTCACGCTCACCGCGCTCGTCCCCAGCGCTCTGGGGGTGGGGCTGGTTCGCCCGGGCCCGTCCGCGCCGGTTCTCGAGGCGGCTCCCTACGTTGTCGTCCTCGGCATCGCGCAGGACGGTGGCGTTCCCCAGGCGGGTGCCAAGCCGCAGTCCGGTTCGTCATCGGATGAGCTGGAGAGGCACGTCGTCTCACTCGGTGTCATAGACCCCGAGACTACCGAGCGGTGGTTGATCGAAGCGACGCCGGATTTTCCGGCGCAGCTGCGCGCGCTCGACCGGATCGCCGCGGCACCGGGAACTCCGGGACTTCGGGGCATCTTCCTCACGCACGCGCACATGGGACACTACACCGGGCTCATGCACCTCGGTCACGAGGCAATCGGCGCGCGCCAGGTCCCGGTCTACGCCATGCCCCAGATGGCCGAGTATCTGCGCACCAACGGACCGTGGAGCCAACTGGTTCGACTCGAGAACATCGTGATCCACCCGCTCCGCGACGGAACCTCCGTGCGTCTCAACCGGCGCCTGTCGGTAACGCCCCTCCTGGTACCGCACCGGCAGGAGTTCTCCGAGGTGGTGGGGTTTCGCATCGAGGGGCCGGCCAAGGCGGTGCTCTTCGTGCCCGACATCGATCGGTGGGACCAGTGGGACCGGCACGGCCGGAGCCTGGAAGCCGAACTGGCTCGGGTGGACGTGGCGTACCTCGACGGCACCTTCTTCGCCGACCGGGAAGTCGGCGGGCGAGACATGTCCGCCTTCCCCCACCCGTTCATCACCACGACGATGGAGCGGCTCAGGTCGCTTCCCGCGGAAGAGCGGGCGAAGGTGCGCTTCATCCACCTGAACCACTCCAACCCGGCGCTTCGTCCCGGGAGTGACGCCCGCCGCGCCATCGAGGCGGCCGGCTTTCGGGTGGCCGAAGAGCTCGAACGGGTGTACCTGGGCGAGTAGTGAGAGCTAAGCAGCTTCAGTACAATAGATTGCCTCCGGAGGTAGCAAAATGAAACAAAATGGCGTGTACCGCCGTAGGGTGCTCACTGAGGAGGTGCAATGACGGCTTTAGCTCTATCGCTAGACGAAGTGGTGCTCTCCGGGGCGTTCGAGGCCATCGGCCGGACCGCTCTGGAGATCCTGGGTGGCAATGGGGCCCGGCCACGGGTTGCCCGGCCGGCTTGGCGGCCTGCTCTGCCACGCAAGAACTACATCTTGCTCACCCGTGAGGGTGAGCGGCTCGGCGTCATTCCGGTGCCGGAACGGCGGCCGGTCCTTGGCCGACTCGAACCGACGCTTTTCCTGCGGCGGCCCTACTACAAGAACTTCCGACGCTCGACGGTGCCGGAGTCCGGCTCGCCCTAGTGTTACGGCGGGGGGCTCGCCTACCTTCCCCACAC
>JABDII010000276.1 GCA_013003805.1 Gemmatimonadales bacterium | reverse complement strand
TGGCATTCTCCACATAATAGCAGGACAGCAACGGGAGATGGGCTGAGGACGAGAGTCCCACCTAGGCTCGGAGTCCCAGTCGTGGTAAAGGGAGAAACACACGCCTATCTGAGCTGGCCTCTGCGGGAGACCAGAACGGGTAGGCTCACGCTATTCCCAAAGACAAAATCATTCCTGCGGCGAGAGCGCGCCCCACCGGTCAGGGTCATCCTGAGTGGCAGTCAGGCTCCCCAACCCGGAGGAAATCATGACCAGGCTGTTTGTAGCTCTGATAGCTGCGCTTATTCTCGTCGCCTGCAGCGATACAACCGAGCCGAGCTTCTCATCCGATGTAGCAACGGTCTCTCAGGCAAAGGACTTCAACGAGTGGACCCCGTGGCAGGGGACACTCTGGAACGCCTGCCATCAAGAGTCTATGGACTTCGACGGTAAGCGGAAGCGTTTGCGGACCGTCACCGAGGATGGTAACGGTGGCTTCCACTTTAACTTCCATCGCAACTGGCATGGAACAGCAATCGGTCAGCAAAGCGGGAACGTGTACAACATCAACTTCCCCATCAACTGGACCGAGAACTCTCGCGGGCCCTATCCCTACGTTTTCAATAGGGTGTGGTACAACAACATTACTTGCCGGGGCAAATGCGCGACTCAGCTGTTCCGCACGAAATACCATCTAACGATCAATGCCAACGGCGAAGTGACTTCAGAGAAGGAAACCTGGAGTATAGAGTGCAAGGGGCCGTGAGATAGGCGCGCCGCAGACGGTTGGCTCGAAGCCTTAGGTCTTGAGGACAGTCGCGACGTGTAACGCCGACGGCACGCCGTGATCGTAGTGTCTTCTGCGCTGTGACGGAGAGCCGTGGGTTTCCGGGGGAGGGAGGCGAGTTAGACACTAGAAACGGCAAGCATCCGCCACGCGACACTCCATCGTCGGCGGGGAGGGATTCCATCCATGCGTAAGCTCGTCTTTCTTCCCCTTTTCGCGCTCGCACTCGCCTGTAGCGACAGCACGCTCGTTGAGCCAGCAGGAGACCAGGAGGTCGCTGCGGCAAAGGACGGAGCGATGAAGAAGGTCCTATTCCTGGACGACTTCGAAGATGGTGATTCCGACGGCTGGGATTTGTGGGGCGATGGCTGGAGCATCGAGGCCGAGAATGGTAACCACGTATTGAGCTCGTCCACAGGAAGCCATTTTGCTATCGCTACGTTGCAGCATGCGGGATGGTATAACTTCAGTTTTAAATCGGCGGTCAAGTTCGTCAGCGGAGAAACCTACTGTGAATTGCTTCTTCGGATCGATGATCTGGGCCAACACTATTGGGTTCAGATTGCTGAGAACGGTGTAGCGTTACATAAGGAAGGTGCGACGGGTGCTTTTGAGGAATTAGCGCGCCATGATATGGACATTGTACAAAGTGCATGGTATGACTTTGAGATTGTGGCAAAGAACAAGAAGATCAAGGTGTATGTTGATGGTTCCCTAAAGATAAATGTGAAAGATGACGATCCATGGGGAAACATCGGCACCATCGGACTGGAGGTACACGAGAATACACACGTTCACTTTGACGATGTCTTGGTAGCCCGAAAGTGAGCGAACTGCCGGACTCATCGCAGTTCTTGTGATTCGGAGTTCATCGTACCGTGGGTTGTCGACGACTCAATGGTTTGTCCAAGTTTCAGTTACCGGCCGCGACGGCTGTCACTTCGGATGCGTCGTGCACGAGCGATAATCAATTTTTGTTGCAACTCAATGGCGCAAGGTACATAGTGCAGGCATACCGGAGATGGGCTGAGGGGTAGCGAAGTAAGTCTCACAACTTGGAGACCTCAGCACGTGGTAGCACTCCGCATTTGTGCGCATCTACGAGTCTATCCTCACGGGTGTGACGCCCACTCGCCCCACCTCGACACGCTAAGGCGGCAGGCCGCTGCCCGTGCAGATCAAGAGCCGAAAGGAAGAAGCCCTATGCGTACCAGTGGCAGAATCACGGCCATACTGGCGATAGCCGCCCTCGTTGTCGCCTGTGATGAGGAGCCGACATCGCCGAATGCAGAGAATCTCGGCCCGCAATCTCACGTCGTGCCCCCGGGCGCGTGTTCGGAGTATGAGATTCACAATCTCGGGGTACCCTACGGTTTCATGCGTAGCGCTGCCTTCGGTATCAACGACTGGGGCCAGGTCGTCGGTTGGGCGGTCGAAGAACCGGGTCCCTACGCCCGCGCATATAGGTGGTGGCGTGGAACGGTCACCGAACTCGGAACTTTGGGCGGTAACCAGAGCGGCGCCGTGGACATCAACATCTGGGGCCAAATTGTGGGCGGGGCCGGTATACCCCCAGAGGGGATTTTTCCTTCCGGTCATGCTTACCTCTGGTGGCATGGTAAAATGATCGACCTGGGTACCCTGGGGGGATCGAGCAGCACCGCGAGGGACATCAACAACCTCGGGGTAGTCGTGGGCAGTTCGATTATGCCCTCTAGCCGTTATAGAACGCATGCCTTCGTGTGGTTCGGGGGCGAGATGAGAGACCTCGGCACGCTCGGCGGCGGCTGGAGCACCGCCTATGCGATTAACGACCGAGGGGAGATAGTGGGAGAGAGTCGCACCGGGACGGACTCGTGGTATTATCACGCCTTTCTCTGGTCCCGAGGTAAGATGGTGGATCTCGGACGTGGCGAAGCACATGACATAAATAACCAAGGGCTCGCAGTCGGCACAGGAAGAACGGCCTCGGGCGAATATCACGCCGTGCTGTGGAAGGACGGGCAGATGGTCGACCTCGGCACCCTCGGCGGGACCAGAAGCAGGGCGTTAGCGCTTAACGACCGGGGGGAGGTCGTGGGCAGCAGTTACCTGGCATCCGGAGTTTCGCACGCTTTCCTCTGGAGGAACGGGGAGATGCAAGACCTCGGTGGTCTAGAAAACCGGTATTCCGTCGCTTACGATATCAATAATCGGGGCGACATAGTTGGCTACAGCGGCCCGGACGCTGTGATTTGGAGATGTTCGTTAAGGAAGCACCAGGTGACCGGACGGTAGCGGTGTAGCATGGGAAAGCCCTTATACTGCAGCTC
>JABDII010000274.1 GCA_013003805.1 Gemmatimonadales bacterium | reverse complement strand
CCCCAACACGCGAACGGTTGTGGACATGGGGGGACAGGACACCAAGGCCATCCGGGTGGCCCCGAGCGGCGAGATCATCGATTTCTGCATGAACGACAAATGCGCCGCCGGTACGGGCCGCTTCCTGGGCGCCGCGTCGAGCGCCCTGGATATTCCGCTCGACCAGCTCGGGCCGACGGCGCTCAAGGGCGAGCGGCCGGTCAAGATCAGCACGACATGTACCGTCTTCGCCGAATCGGAAGTGCTGTCCTGGCTCGGCAAGGGCAAGAAGATCGAGGACATCCTGCTCGGCGTCCACCAGTCGATCGCTTCGCGGTCGGTCGGCTTGCTCCGCCGAGTCGGCATCGAGGACGAGGTCACCTTCACCGGCGGGGTCGCCAGGAACCTCGCGATGGTCGAGGCCCTGAACGAGCGAGTAGGCCTCACGGTCAACGTGAGCGAGGAATCGCACTTCATGGGCGCAGTCGGCGCCGCTCTCTTTGCCCTCGACCGGATCATGGCCAGCCGTGCCCCGGCCGGTCAGACCCCGCATCAAGGAGCGGGCTGATGTATACCGCCGGAATCGATGTCGGGTCGACCTATACCAAGGCTGCGATCTTGGGGCCGCTCGGGCACCTCATGGGCCAGGCGATGGAGCCCACGGGATTCAAGCTGGCCGAGGTGGCGGAGCGGGTGTTGCATCGGGCCACGGCCGAGGCGCAGATCCCGGTAGAGCGCGTGGGGTACGTGGTCGCCACCGGATTCGGACGCCATCAAGTCGAATTTGCCGACGTCAAGGTCACCGACCTCACGGCGAGTGCCAGGGGCGCCACGTTTCTCTTTCCTGAGACACGGACCATTCTGGACGTCGGCGGTCAGACGATGAAGGCGAGCCGTCTGAGCGACGATTGGAAGGTCAAGTCCTTCCGGCTGAACGACAAGTGCGCGGCCGGCACCGGAGCGTTTCTCGAAAAGACCGCCCGCTACATGGGCTACAGCACCGAGGAGATCGGACCGCTCGTCGCTACCTCGAAGACATCGGTGCCGATCTCGGGAGTGTGCGCGGTGTTCGCTGAGTCGGAGGTGATCAACCACCTCTCCGAAGGGATGGCACCGGCGGACATCATGCACGGCGCCATCGTCTCGTTGGTCGGCCGCTCGGTCCAACTCATGAAACGGGTTCGGATGGAGCCGGAGTTCACGTTGATCGGAGGCATCCTCCGATTCGAGCGCATGGTCGACGTGGTGCGAGACGAACTCGGCTCCGAGGTCAACGTGCCCGGTAGCGACCTGGTCCAATTCACTGCCGCGCTTGGCGCCGCCATCCTCGGCCAGCGCCGGCTGGAGAAGCTGCGCGAGGCAGACCCCTCCTCAGGCACAGAGCGCGCGGCCCAGGATGTCTGACTCCAAGTTGCCCCCCGACTTGCCCGATCGGCTGGGCTTCGTGGTCGAAGGCGAAGCCCGGCGGCTCTTGGCTGAGTCGGAGCTCGAGCCGGATCCCACATTGGTGGCGGAGGGATGGGAGCGGCGATTCATCGCCGACAAGCAGCGAGCGGAAGAGGCGATGGAACTCTACCGCAGCTTGGGCTACGAGGTGTGCGCAATACCGCTGCGAAAAGACGACATCGGCCCCGACTGCGACGATTGCCAGTTGGTAATGCTGCTCAACTTCACGACGATCTACACCCGGAAGAAGCCGGCGGAGGAACCATGAAAGCCGCGGTCTATCACGGACCCAACCAGCCGCTCGACCTGACCGACGTGCCCAAGCCGGTACCAGGTGCCGGCGAGGCGCTCATCCGGGTACAGGGCTGCGGCCTGTGTCATACCGATCTCCATTACCTCGAACACGGGGTGAAGACGTTCAAGCCGCCGCCGATCGTCCTGGGCCATGAGCCAGCTGGCATCATCGCGGAACTGGGCCCCGGCGCGGAGCATCACGAGGTCGGCGACCGCGTGTTGATCCCGTCGGTCTACGCCTGCCGCAACTGCGTGTATTGCCGCAAGGGTCGGGAGAACCTGTGCGAGAAGCTGATCATGCTCGGGAACCACGTCGACGGCGCCTACGCCGATTTCATCACGGTACCTGCCTCGGTTCTGGTGCCGGTGCCGACCTCGCTGCCGCTGGAGCATGCCTGTGTGATCGCCGATGCCCTCTCGACTCCGTACCATGCCGTCAAGAACCGGGCGCGGGTTCAGGTTGGGGACACCGTAGCCGTCGTGGGCTGTGGCGGCCTGGGGCTCAACGTCGTTCAATGCGCCACGGTGGCAGGAGCTCGGGTGATCGCCATCGACATCAACGATGAGCACCTCGAAACTGCCCGCGCCCTGGGAGCGGTCGAGACCATCAACTCCAACGAGGTCGAACGGGTCGACAAGCACGTGCGCAAGCTCACTGGCGGTGGTGTCGACATCGCCTTCGAGGCCATCGGCCAACCGGCCACGATCAACCTGGGCTTCAACCTCCTCCACAAGGGCGGACGGCTGTGCGTCATTGGGTTCGCCCACGACCCGGCGCCGCTCAATGCGGGGAAGCTCATGTTCTACGAGCTGGAAGTGGTCGGCAGCCTGGGCTGCGGTGGTGGTGAGTACCCCGAGATCATGAAGTTGGTCGAGGCGGGCCGGTTGACCCTCGATCCCATCGTGAGCGGCACGCTGCCACTCGACGACATCAACGAAGGCTTCGACCGCATGCGCCAGGGAAAGGGTGTGCGTTGGGTAGTGACGCCGTGAATAGGGAGTGCGGAGGAGAATGTAGGATGTAGGACGTAGGGACTGAGGGTTGAGGGACTCATCACGGGGACTCGCCATGACGCCAGAAACTCCAAGACCCGACGCACTCACGCGGTTCGAGGACGAGCACCATCACGCCCTCGGAGAGCTGGAACGGCTCGAGCAGGCCGCGGAGGGGCTCGAGGACGGTGAGGATCCCACCGAACACCTCGAGACCATGCGCCAGGTCCACACCTTCCTCTCGACCGCGGTACGCGAGCACAACGAGAACGAGGAGCGGGCGCTCTTTCCTCTGCTGGGAGACGAGGCGCCCACCGGCGTGTTCGAAGAGGAGCACGTGCGCCTCCGGGCACTCGAACGCGAGCTGCGGGAGGCCTTGAACGGCCCCCACCCGGCGGAGCGTGCCCCGACGGTCGCGCTGGCGCTGGTCGATCTCCTTCGCGGTCACATCGACCGGGAGGACCACGTGTTGTTTCCCTTGGCGCGCGGGCTGCTCGGCCCCGAGGGGCTGGCCCGCGTCGAGCGGACCCTGAGCACCTAATTTCATGCAGCAAGCCATACTCGCCCTCGCCCTCGTCGTCTGCCTGCCTGGTGCGATGTTGGCGCAAGCCGCCTCGCCTCAAGGGCTCGACGTCCGCATTCAGGAGATCATCCAGAGCGTCTCGGCCGAGCGCATCGAACGAGATATCCGTACGTTGGTTGGGTTCGGCACCCGTCACACCCTGTCCGATACGTTGTCAAGCACGCGAGGGATCGGTGCCGCACGCCGGTGGATCAAGAGCGAGTTCGAAGCGATCAGCGCGGCGTGCGGGGGATGTCTCGAGGTTCTGTACCTGAGCGAGGTGTTTCCCGCCGGTAGCCGCCGGCTCCGCCCGGGCCAAGAAACCAACATCGTCAACGTCATTGCCATCCAACGGGGAACCAGCGACCCCAATCGGATGGTGATCATGAGCGGCGACATCGATAGCCGCATCAGCAGCGGGATGAACTCTACCGACTCCGCCCCCGGTGCCAACGACAACGCGAGCGGCCTGGCCGGAACGCTCGAGGCCGCCCGGGTGCTGAGCCGACTGCAATTCCCCGGCACCATCGTCTATGCCGCGCTCTCCGGCGAAGAACAGGGGCTCTACGGCGGGGGCACCGTGGGACGCCACGCCCAGGCACAGGGATGGAACGTGGTCGGCGTGTTGAACAACGACATGATTGGCAACATCGAGGGCCTAAACGGCGTCATCGACAACACCACCGCTCGGGTGTTCTCGGACGGGACACCGCCAACCGAGACCGATCAGGAACGCCGGCGCCGGCGCTTCACCGGTGGCGAGGTCGATGGAGTCTCGCGTCAGCTGGCCCGCTATGTGGACCGGATCGCGGACCGTCACTTCCCGACCCTTGACGTCATGATGATTTACCGACTGGACCGCTTCGGCCGCGGGGGGCACCACCGCCCCTTCGCGGACCTGGGGTATCCCGCGGTCCGCATCATGGAGACCAACGAGAACTACACCCGGCAACACCAGGACATTCGAACCGAGGACGGCATCGCGTACGGTGACGTGATCGAAGGCGTGGACTTCGCGTACGCGGCCAAGCTCACGGCGCTCAACGCGGCCACGCTGGCGTCGCTCGCGTGGGCGCCTGCCCCGCCACGGAACGTCACCATACGAGGGGCCGTCCGGCCAGCTGCAGCGCTCAGCTGGGAGCCACCCGAGGACAGGGCCACGCTCGCGGGCTTCCGTGTGTACTGGCGGGAAACCGACTCACCGACCTGGGACTATAGCAGGTGGGTCGGCATGGCAACCGAGCACACCTTCCAGGGACTGGTCATCGACAACTACTTCTTCGGCGTCGCCGCCGTGGCGCGGGACGGGAACGAGAGTGTAGTCGTGTTCCCGACGCCGGGAGGAAGACGGTAGCCAATGCGCAACTGCACTCGCTGGGTCATCCTGGGGTTGCTCGCGCTCGTCGCGGTGGGGTGTAACCACAGCGATGCCTTCACCCCCGACGACCACAGCTCGAATCAGCCACTGGTCCCCGGCAATCCCACCCGACTCACGTTCAACACGCTCACTGACCTCAACGCGTCCTGGCTGCCTGATGGATCGGGGATTCTCTATGCCTTCCAGGTACCTGGCCGGTCCGACCGCGACCACTGCCTGGGTCTCATCCCGGC
>JABDII010000272.1 GCA_013003805.1 Gemmatimonadales bacterium | reverse complement strand
AGACTGAAGGCGCAGCGCCGCAAGCCGGGCGAAGAGGACTAGGCCCTAGGGCTGATCCGCCGCCTCTTGAAGCTTGGCGAAATCGCCGGCCTTGACGATGCTGAGCTTGGCCGGATCGATGCGCCGTTTCATCGCTCCCAGGATGTCCTCCGCCGTCAGGTTTGCAATTTGTTCCTCGACCGCCGCGTCGAAGCTCAGCGTGCGCCGGACGAAGAGGTAGCGCGACAAGAGCGACGCCAACTCGCGGTCCTGCGCCCTGCTTACCTGCCGCGACTGGAGGTAGCCCGCCTTGGCGGCCGCCACTTCGTCATCGCTGTAGCCGTCCGTCAGAACCTTCCCGATTTCTTCCTTGAACGCCGCTTCGAGTGCGTCGACGTTTTCGGGGGCGTAGATGGCGAACCCGAAGAATTGCCCGTACCGATCTACCGCGCTGGCGAAGAATTGCGAGCCCACGCCGTAGCTCAGGCCTTCTTCCTGCCGGATGCGCGTCGCCAGGCGTGAGTTGAGAAAGCCGCCACCAAGCATGTAGTTGCCCAACACCAGGGCGGGATAATCGGGGTCGTCGTCCCGGATCTGGAGGTTGAGCCCCGCGACGAACACGGCGTTGGCCTTGTCCGGGGTCTCGAGGCTCCGGTTCTCCGCGGGCACGTCGAAGTATTTCGACGGCACCCGTGCGAACGTGCTCGGACTCCTCCACTCACCAAAGATCTGGTTGACCAGGTCACCTACCACGGCCGCATCGAAATCTCCCACCACCGCAAGCTCACCGGCTCCGACCCCATAGAAATCGTTATAAAAGCTCTTGAGCTCGTCGAGCGATGTGTTCGTGATGGCCTCGATGCGCTCATCGAAGGTCATCGTGTAGCTGGGATGCCCTTCGGGATAGGGACGGAGATGCCGGCTCAGGGCCATCATGGCTTGTGGAATGGGCTCCGACTTCTGCTCCTCCAGGTTGGCCAATTGCTCTTCCTTGAGCGACTCGAATTCCTTGGCGTCAAACGTCGGCTCCCGGAGTACTTCCCCGAGGAGGCGCAGCACGTCCGGCAAGTTCTCACGCGTCGTCTCGATACGAACGTTGGCGCTGGTAGCCCCACCGCTCACCGAGACTTGCGCTTTCAAGCGGTCGAACTCGTCCTTGATTTCCTGCCTGGTGTGTTGTCTCGTGCCGCGCATCAACATGCTGCCCGCCATACCGGCCGCCGTGGCACGTCGCATGAGGCGTTGCTCGGCGCCGAAGCGGAGGGTCGCGCTCACCACGACCGACCCGCCTCGCGTGGTCTTCGGGAGCAGCGCCAGCTTGAACCCGCTGGGCAGAGATGAGCGCACCGTGCGGCTTTCGATGTTGGTGGGCGAAGGATCGAACTCTTCACCCGCCGTCCGCGTGGTATCGCCGCGGTAGTCGGCCACGAGGTCGGTGATGTCGGGAATCGCGGGAATCTCGGCTCGGTCCGGTCCCTCGGTCGGGATGAACTGGCCGACCGTCCGGTTAGACGGCTTCAGGTAGAGTGCCGCAACACGCTGCACGTCGGCCGGGGTGACCTCCTTGATACGATCGCGATGGATGAACAGCATGCGCCAGTCACCCATCGATGCCCATTCGCTCAATTGCAGGCCGATACGGCTCGAGGAATTGAGCGCCAACTCGATGTTCTTGAGTAACGACGTCTTGGCTCGATCGACTTCCTCCGCGGTGGGCGCCTGGGCCGCGACCGATTCGACCACGTTCGTGAGAATCGCCTTCGCGCTGTCCAGCGAGCCCTCGAGCCGGACCTCGGCAAACGACAACAACACGCCGGGCTCCTTCAGCTGGAAGGCAAACGATCCGATGTTCGCCGCCTTTTTTTGCTCGACCAGGGCCTTATATAGACGCCCGGACGGCTCGCTCCCCAGCACCTCCCCCAACACGTCGAGCGCGGCGAAATCCGGATGGGTACCGGCCGGAAGATGGTAGGCGCTCATCACGATCTGCACGTCGCCCACGCGCCGGAGTGTTACCGACCGCTCTCCGTCCTGGGTGGGCTCGGCCGTGTACGTCGGATACAGCGGCGCGCCCGAACGATCGGGCCGCGGGATAGCGCCGAACTTCTGTTCGACCAGCTCGAGGGGCTTGGCCGGATCGAACTTGCCGGCCACGACGAGGACCGCGTTGTCGGGCTGATAGTACTTGCGATAGAACGCCTGGAGCCGCTCGATCGGGACGTTCTCGATATCCGACCGGGCTCCGATCGTGCTCTGCCCGTAGTTATGCCACAGGAACGCCGTCGAAAAC
>JABDII010000251.1 GCA_013003805.1 Gemmatimonadales bacterium | reverse complement strand
GGGCTCCGTGCCTAGGGTCCTCGAGGACGGCATTGGTGAGATGGAGCTGAATCTGGCCCTTCAGGTTCGGCGAGGCAAACATGGCGAATTTGAGAGCCCTCGTCCATTATTCCGCTGTCTGACCCAGGAGTGGGGGGCGCCAACCTGAGAGGTGGCTCAGCGACCCGTGAGCGAAATAGCCGACACCAGCCAATGGGATGATGACGTGGAAAGGGCCGACGACTCCGTGCTGGAGAGTGAGGCCGAGGTCGAATGCCCCCACTGCGGTGAGACCGTCTCCATAAGTGTCGATCCGGGCGGCGGCACCACCCAGGAGTATGTCGAAGACTGTCCGGTCTGCTGCCGGCCGTGGCGGGTGCGGGTGGGGTACGACGTCGATGGAGCCGCGGAGGTGTGGGTCGACGAGACCCATTAGCCCGGAACTGCGGAGGAATCGACCATGGCACAGATTCCAGAGTCCGTTACCCAGTTTCTCGCCGGACACCGAATCGCGGTGGCCGGTGTCTCCCGGAGCAAGGGCCAGGCGGCCAACACGGTCTACCGCAAGCTGAAGCAAGCCGGCTATCAGGTCTTTCCCATCAACCCCAAGGCATCCGAAGTCGAGGGCGATCGATGTCACCCGGACCTCATGTCGATCCGGGGGTCGGTCGACGGCGTCGTCATCGCGACCCATCCGAGTGTCGCGGTCGACCTGGTCCGGCAGTGCGCCGAACGCGAGGTGGGCCGAGTCTGGTTTCACCGTTCATTCGGCCAGGGCAGCGTGTCGGAGGAGGCAGTGACGGAGTGTGCGGAGCTCGGTGTCGAATGCATCGTCGGTGGCTGTCCGCTCATGTTTTGCGAGCCGGTCGACCTGGGCCACAAGTGCATGCGGTGGTGGCTCCAGCGCAAGGGCCGCGTTCCGGCGTGATCCGCTCCGGCGGTCGCAGGGAATAATCGAAAACCGACAGATCAAGTACCCTCGCAAAGGAGCGTCGCGCGCGACATGGTGAATCTCGCGGACGGTATCGTCTACTACGTCGTGTTCCTGTTCTCCACCACGCTGCATGAAGCGGCACACGCGTGGGCAGCCAAACGGGGCGGCGATCTCACCGCCTATCACGGTGGCCAGGTCTCGCTCGACCCCCGGCCTCATATTCGGCGAGAACCCTTCGGCATGGTGGGCCTGCCGATCCTCTCAGTGCTCATATCCGGTTGGCCGTTTGGATTTGCCAGTGCTCCTTACAGTGTGGACTGGGCCCGGCGGCATCCGCGGAGGGCGGCCTGGATGGCGCTCGCCGGCCCGGCCGCAAACTTGCTCCTGGTCATCCTCGCGGCCCTGGCCATCAACGCCGGCGTCGCGGCCGACATCTTCCACTCGCCCGAATCCGTCTCATTCGGGCATGTCACCGCCGCCAATGCCCAGGGCGTCATGGACACGGTGGCCTTCGTGTTGGGTGCGTTCTTCTCGCTGAACCTGGTGCTCTTCCTCCTCAATATGTTGCCGGTCCCGCCGCTCGACGGGAGTGGCGCCATGGTGTTGGCGCTTCCCGAGTCCATCGTGCCGCGCTACCAAGCGTTCCTCTGGGGCAACCCGGCCCTCGGCTGGGTCGGCATCCTCGCCGCCTGGTACCTGTTTGACCAAGTATTCCAGCCGGTTTTTCTCCTCGCGGTGAATCTGCTCTACCCCGGTGTCACGTACGGTTAAGGGAAAGGGGCTTGACCGCCCGGCTCCGAATGGCCATATTGGTAACCATATGGTTACCAATATTCGCCGTCTCGACCTCACCTTTGGTGCGCTGGCAGACCCCACGCGCCGCGCCATTCTGGCCCGCCTGGCAGAGGGAGAAGCCACGGTCGGCGAGCTGGCGGGCCCGTTCGCCATGTCCCGCCCTGCCGTGTCGAAGCACCTGAGGGTGCTCGAGC
This sequence comes from Gemmatimonadales bacterium, assembly GCA_013003805.1. Lineage (GTDB taxonomy): Bacteria > Gemmatimonadota > Gemmatimonadetes > Gemmatimonadales > GWC2-71-9 > JABDII01. The sequence goes on along the minus strand of JABDII010000251.1, from coordinate 5,942 downwards.
GGGCCGGGCTGGTCCGGCGCACCAGCGACGGCAGGGTGAGTCGCTGCGAGCTCAACGCGTCACCCATGCAGGACGCGGCCCTGTGGGTCGACCGCTATCGGACATTCTGGGAGAGCCAGCTCGACTCCCTGTCACGCTATCTCGAGCGAAAACCGCCCACTGCCAATACGGAGACAGAAGCATGAGCACTGACACAGGAACCACGCTCAGAGTGAGCCGATTGATCAACGCTGATCCCGTCACGGTCTGGAAGGCCTGGACCGAGGCCGATCATCTCAAGCAGTGGTCGTGCCCCGAGAGTGCCACGGTGGCGGCAGCCGAGGTCGACCTTTCCGTCGGCGGGAAGTACCGGCTTCGTATGCGCGGCGCCGAGGGGAAGGCACATACGGCAGTCGGAACCTACCGGGAAATCACGCCGCCCCGCCGGCTGGTATACACCTGGGATTGGGAAGAAGAAGATTCGCGCGTCGGAGAGACGCTCGTGACGGTCGAGTTCACGGACCTCGGAGGAACCACGGAGGTCGTGCTGACGCACGAGCTGTTCCCCAACACCGAGGCCAAGGCCGCCCACGAGCAGGGATGGACCAGCTGCCTGAATCGTCTGGAACAGTTGTTCGCTGGAGTGGGCTGAGACAAAGCAGAGGAAGACGGGCGTGCGTTGCCGGAGGAGTCATCCAGAACGCGCGCCCACTTTCGTGTTCTACGGACTGATGGCCCGAATCGCTCCCGACCGAAGACGCGCCAGGGCACTCGGCAACGCCCAGATCTCGGGGTCCGGCCCATCGAGCGGTCCCAGCCGCGGGACCTGAACCGCCGTCGATCGAATGCGCTCTCTGAGTTTTCTCCACCATCGCTCGGTCATCGGGTGGGCGCCCAACCCTTCCGGCCGGTAGCGGTTCCCGATCCATTCGAAGCCCGATATTCCGATCTCTTCCCCGTCGGGGCCCACGGTTTCCGCGTTGAGCCAGATGATGCCTGGATGCCCCGCGCCGAAGTACGGTACGGTCGGGTCGAGGCCGGTCGCCCGCTCCCTCCATCCCCGCATGGGATCCTCGATTGAGCGTTCGTGTTGCCACGCACGGCCTGCCACCAGGGGGAGCGGGCCCGACGGCACGTGCCAGAGGGCGAGGCGATTGAAGTGGACACCCTCGAGCGTCTCGCGGGCGATCCAGCGTTTGGGACCGGCCGAAACGATAAAGGCGATCTCCTCGTCTTTTGAAAGCCACCGGACTACCTCGGCGAGATCCTCCGCATCCGCATACAGTGGAATCCATGGCATCGGTTACCTCGACGCGGTTCTCATTGGTGCCCGGCTCCTTCCCATCCCGCGAGGCGTGGCGTCACGATGTAGCCTTCCCGCCAGGTGCCATCGATCATCGTGGGAGACACACCGGCCACCGCCGCGAGGGTGCCGTCTTGGTGCTCGATGCCGAGCCCGCCGAGGCCGCTCACGATGGCCTGGAGCTGGTCGTGGGTCGGCGTCCCGGGAGGGGAGAGTCTGAGCCCGAATCGTTCGGCCAGGAGTATCGCGCGACTCGAGATGTCGTGCTCGGTGGCCTTGGCCTTGGCTGGGAGGGGAGCGATGCCGAGCGGTTTCCAGGAGGCGTGCGGATAGGACTCGACGGTTACACCGCGCGACATCCCAGCCAGGGCAAGCTCCTGGAGACGGCTCCAGCCAACTCCGTCGAGCCGGTCGAACACCGCGATCGAGAACTCGACGAACCGTCGGTAGTTGGCCGGCTTCACCTGGCCCGGGAGTCCCGTCTTAGCCGGAGTATGGAGCTCGTGTTCACACACTCTCGCGTGCTCGAGCCCGTTGTCCGGCGACTTCCAGCCCTGCGGCCCGTCCAAGAGCACCACCCGCACGCCCAACCGGTCGGCGAATTCCGCGATGAAGGCGGCGCAGGTATCCGGCGTAGGTGGGTCGACTAGACCTGCCTCACCGAGGGATACGCAACTGACCTCGACCTCGTTACCGTGTTTCTCCAACACCGCGACTCCGATGTCCCCGTGACGCTTGAAAGCGAGGTCTACTGAGATGACGGCCATGAAGGGAGTGAGGAGTGAGGAGTAAGGAGTAAGGAGAAGTATGGAGGAAGCCGCGGGTGGGCGGTAGGAGTGGGGTTTCCTCCACTGGGGAACTCACTGGGATGTTCCGGCGTTCTGGATATGAGGTGTTGCTACCCTCAACACGCGGCGGGGTGCGTGCCCTGCCTGGTAACCAATGGAAGGCGGAGACTGCCTGTATGGCAAACGCGACAGCAGGTAACACTACCAAGCGCCTGAGCTGGATCGCCCAGATCATCGCGGCGGTGATCCTCGGTCAGACGCTGTTCTTCAAGTTCGCCGGCGCGCCGGAATCCATCTACATCTTCGAGCAACTGGGTGTGGAACCCTGGGGACGTTACGCCACCGGGATGTTCGAAGTCGTCGCGGTCGTCTTGCTCCTCACTCCGCGCGCCGCCGGCCTCGGCGCGCTCATGGCGATCGGTCTCATGCTCGGCGCACTCGGTAGCCACGTCACCACCTTGGGCGTCGAGGTCCAAGGCGACGGCGGGCTCCTGTTCGGGCTCGCGATCACGACGCTGGTGGCCGCGAGCACGGTGGCCTACCTGCGGCGGCGGCAAATCCCGATACTCAGGAGTGTAGGAAGGTAGGGATGTGGGAATGTAGGCGTGGAGGAAGTGGGGAGGCGACGAGCGCGGCCCGAGGACCGCCTACTTCCTACTGCCTACCTCCTACTCACTTCCACTCTTCTTTTTCCTCGTCAACACCTTGTAGCCGATGAAGCCGGCGCCAACGATCATGAGGAGAACGGGGAGCCATCCAATCGCCTTGAGCAGAAGCACTCCACCCAGGACCACCGCTCCGGCCTGGACCCAGCCGATGAGCTGGCCCTTGGTGCGGGCGTTCTCGATGTCCGTCCGGGTGTACTTGACGGGAAGGTTGTCGGTCATGTCGAGCTCCGGTTGTCAGTCTGTGCAACGTAGTCTGTCGTCATGAGTCGCAAGTCGTAAGACGTATGAGAGGACGCTCGCGCTGTTGACTTGCGTCTTCTCTCTTGTGGCTAACGGCTCTTCTACCCCATCCAGAAGCCCTTGCGGTGTGAGAACCCCAGCGTCTTCTGGCAGGTAGAACAGAAGTAGACGGTCCGCCGGCCGAAGAACTCCTTCAGCTCTCGGTAATGCACTTTTCTGAGCGTGTCACCGCAATGGGGGCAGACGGGATCGAGGTCGTCGCGTTTTTCGAGGTCGAGCATCTGTCATGATCCTCCAGGTTCACCTCTTCGCACTCGTCACCACGCAAGATGCCGCCTTTTCACTGGCGGCACCAGCACGGGTTGGAGTTGATCATGCCGGATCGCGATTCGGACGGGGTAGGCGGCGCCATCCCACCTCGACCATGCCTTCGGTGAAGTGCACGTCCGGTCCCTGCCCTCTCGTCTTGCAGCCGGGGCACCGGACCCTGAGCTCGTAGGGGTACCCGTGGACCGGCAGGATGCGCTCGTCGGGAAACCGGGTTTTACCGAAATGCCAGGCATAGAGATCGGTAGGGTACGGTCCGTGCCAATACTTGCTGTGGTAGAGCAGGTTGAAAAAGGTGCCGCTTTCGACCGGTGTTCGCATCACCGCCACCCACCAGCCCATGTGCCTCAACTCAGCGTCCACCTGGCGGAAGACTCGGATGACCAGGGTGGAGTCGAGCGGGTGCTCGAACAGTGGTGTCGTATCGGTGACCGGAAACCGGATCACCGCGGTGAATCGCGCTGTGTCGGCGGGTGTTTGCGCGGCAAGCGGTGCGGCCCACAGCAACGCGACTGTGGTTGTGAGGCATAGGCCGATCGAGAATGCGGCGTTCATGCTTGAAGTCTAGGGCCACGCGCAGCCCGGTGCCATACCGGCCCACTCGCAAACCGCCGATCGCGCCAGTATCTTTGCTCCCTTATGCGAAAGACCCTCGAACGCATCACCGGCGCCCTGGCCGACACCTACGTGATCGAGCGTGAGATCGGGCGGGGCGGCATGGCCACCGTGTACTTGGCCCGGGACGTGAAGCACAGCCGCCAGGTGGCGCTCAAGGTGCTGTTGCCCGAGTTAGCGGCCGCGGTCGGCAAGGAGCGTTTCCTCCGCGAGATCGGCATCGCGGCACGGCTCACGCACCCCAACATTCTGCCACTCCACGACTCGGGCGAAGCGGATTCGCATCTCTTCTATTCCATGCCGTACGTGGACGGCGAGACGCTACGCCAACGGCTGGAGCGCGACACCAGCCTACCGATTCCCGAGGGCGTCCGGATCCTGCGTGAGGTGGTCGACGCGTTGGCCTACGCCCACGATCAGGGCTTCGTCCACCGGGACATCAAGCCCGAGAACATCATGCTCACCGGCCGGCACGCCGTGGTCACCGACTTCGGTGTGGGCAAGGCGATCACCGCGGCCGGCGACGCCTCGCGCCTCACCACCGTCGGGACGGCGCTCGGCACCCCGGCCTACATGGCCCCCGAACAGGCCGCGGGCGAGGCCAACCTCGACAATCGGGCCGACATCTACGCCCTGGGCGTGGTGGCCTACGAGATGTTTGCAGGGGCGGCGCCGTTCACCGGCGCTACCGTGATGCAGGTGATCGCGAGCCATTTCAAGAAGATTCCCGATCCGCTCAGCAAGGTCCGGATGACCGTCCCGCCTGCACTGGAGCAGGTGGTCATGAAGTGTCTCGAGAAGAACCCGGCCGATCGGTGGCAGCGGGCCGAGGACATGCTGCCGCTACTCGAGCAGGTTCTGGCGGCAACCGCACCAGCTCTAACCGATGCCGTGGCCGGAGCAGAGCGGCGGAACCCCCTCGTCGATGCCACCTTCGTACTCCGCGAGGAGGTGTGCCGGAGATTCAGCCGAGAGCGGCTCGATCCGCGAATGATCGGGGACCGGCTGCACTATCTCGACAACCAGGTCGAGTCGGGTGTATTGGTGTGCTACCTTCACGGCATGTGTCGGGATCAACGGGCCTACGAGCGAGTTCTCGAGCGATCGCCGTACCGGGGCCTCGCACCGACGCAGTACGGGTTCGACTTGAAGGCCCAGCACCGGATTCCGTTAGCAATGGAGGACCACGTCCGGCTGATTTGGGAGTTCCTCCGGAACGCCGTCGAGCGGCTTCGCCCTTCGGTAACCGTGCTGGTGGGACACTCCTCCGGCGCCGACTTGGGCTTCGAAATGCTGTCGGCTCCTCCGGATCCCCCGGTGACGGTGGATGCGTTTTTGTCCCTGGACTGCAACCTCACCCACGACACGTGTTTCGTTTCCCGGGTGTTGGCAGGTATCACCACCGAAGATCCGGCTCGGATCGTCAACGACCTCCGCACGGTGGGCGCCGACGCGCGTACCGTCGAGGAGTGGCTCGACATCCACGAGTACTTGGTTGAGATCTTCCGCAAATTTCACGGCGACATCGACGTGCTGACCGGCTACGCGGCGGAGGTCGTCCGGCCGTTCCCGGACGGCGACCCCGCCCGGTTTGTCGAGTGGTACCGCGCGGCGGCCGACCAAGTGCCGCATCTCACCTGTGTGTTCTCAAACGCGGAGTCGTCCAACCCCGTGGTGCAGGACCTCAAGCTCCAGAACCTCGACCGTGGCATCTTCGGCTCCCGCTACCGGGAGGGCTCCATCGTGCTCGAGCCGAACGTCAGCCATTTCGACCTGGCGGACCCCGACCGCTTGTTGTCGTACATCGAGTCGGTGGTGGCCGCGGTGCCGTAGCTCCCACCGGTTCCTTATTTGCCTGCGGGTCTCGCCTACTGGTTCAGAATCAGCGGCAGCCCGTCTCGACCTCCCACAATCACAATCTTGCTGTTGTCCGACTGAGCCAAGTTCTCGGTGGCTTCGATGCCCTTCCACCGGAGTAGCCGGTCCGAGATGCCTTCGGACACGATCCGTTGGAAGTCTTGA
>JABDII010000243.1 GCA_013003805.1 Gemmatimonadales bacterium | reverse complement strand
GGACAACGTGCAGATGACGATCGAGTTGATCACGCCGATCGCGATGGATGAGGGGTTGCGGTTCGCGATTCGGGAAGGCGGCCGGACGGTGGGCGCCGGCGTGGTCACCAAGATCTTGAAATAAGGCAGTTACTCAGAGGCTAGGATAAAGCGACAAACATGCCGCGCGATAAGATCATCCTGGAGTGTTCCGATTGTAAGAATCGGAACTACTTCACGGACAAGAACCGCCGGAAGCATCCGGAGCGTGTCGAGTGGAAGAAGTACTGTCCACGCTGTAACGCGCACCGCATGCACAAAGAATCGAAGTAGCGCATGGCCAAGACGAAGGTCGCGCGCGGCGGGGCTGCGGCGTCCCAGGAGAGCGCCCTCGTGCGGGCTGCTGATTTTCTTTCGGCGGTGCGCGTCGAGTTGGGCAAGGTCAGCTGGCCCACCCGGGAGCAACTGACCGAGGCAACGAAGAAGATCCTGCTGCTCTCGCTGGCCCTGGGCGTGTTCATCGGACTGCTCGACTGGGTCCTCCAGAAGATCCTGGTCGATGGGATCGCGGCGATTGCCCGGTGATCGCCATGGAATACCGGTGGTACGCGATTCAGACCACGGCGGGGCACGAGAATAAGGTCCGTGGTCTGCTGGAGCGTCGCATCGACGATGACCCGCGTCCGGAGGAGCAGAAGCTGATCCGCCAGGCTCTGGTCCCCACGCAGGAAGTCGTGGAGATCAAGAGCGGGAAGAAGGTGACGGTCGAGCGCAAGCTCTATCCCGGCTACGTGTTGGTCGAGATGGAGATGAGCCAGGAAGCGCTCCACGTCGTCAATAACATCCAGGGCGTGATCAAGTTCGTCGGAACCGGACGCCTCCCGCAGCCGCTCCGGCAGGAAGAGGTCAATCGGTTACTTGGCGTAGTCGAAGAGACGGCGGAGGAAGAGGCCAAGGAGGAGATCCCCTTCATGATCGGCCAGGTGGTGGAGATCACCGAGGGGCCCTTCTCGGATTTCAGCGGGACGGTGGAGGAAGTCCTCCCCGACAAGGGGAAGGTCAAGGTCTCGGTCAGCCTGTTCGGGCGGCCGACCTCGGTGGAGTTGGACTACCTCCAGTTGCGAGGACACTAAACCGGCGATCTGGACCAGCCGGTCGTGATAGACATCGGGCCCTCCGGCCCCCCGCCACCGCGCGGGTGAACGCGGGAGTCGACGGCGCGGGGGCGCCACGACGTTACGAGGAGTAACATGGCGAAGAAAGTACAGGCTGTCGTCAAGCTGCAGTGCCCGGCTGGCGCGGCGAACCCGGCACCGCCCGTGGGTACGGCGTTGGGTCCGCACGGCGTCAACATCATGGACTTCTGCAAACAGTTCAACGCCAAGACCCAAAAACAAGTGGGCATGGTGATCCCGGTCGTCATCACGATCTACGCCGACCGGACCTTTTCATTCATCACCAAGACGCCGCCGGCGCCTAACCTGCTGCTCAGGGAAGCCGGCGTCCAGAAGGGGAGCGGTCAGCCGAATCGGGAGAAGGTCGGCAAGGTCACCCGTGCCCAGCTCGAGAAGATCGCACAGATCAAGATGGAAGACCTGAACGCCGCCGATCTCGACAGTGCCGTTCGGATGATCGCCGGCACGGCCCGGTCGATGGGGCTGGAGGTGGAGGGGTAATGGCGGCGCGAGGCAAGCAATTCACGGCGGCGCTGGCCCAGGTCGATCGGGCGAAGTTCTACCAGCCGGCCGAGGCGGTCGATATGGTCAAGGGCGCGGCGTTCGCGAAGTTCGATGAAACCGTAGAGATCGCCGTCCGTCTGGGCGTCGACCCGCGGCACGCGGACCAGGTGGTGCGAGGCACCGTCGTGCTGCCCCACGGAACCGGCAAGTCCGTCCGGGTCCTGGTCATCGCGCAGGGCGACAAGGTGCGGGAAGCCGAGGCCGCGGGGGCCGACTTCGTCGGCACCGAATACGTCCAGAAGATCAAGGACGGCTGGCTCGACTGCGACGTGATCGTGGCGACCCCCGACGTCATGGCCCAGCTGGGCCAGCTCGGCCGGGTCCTCGGCCCTCGGGGTCTGATGCCCAATCCCAAGGCCGGTACCGTGACCATGGACGTGACCAAGGCGGTCCAGGAGATCAAGGCCGGAAAGATCGAGTTCCGCGTCGACAAGACCGGGAACGTCCACGCCCCGGTTGGCAAGGTGTCGTTTGGGGCACCCCAACTGGTGGAGAACATCACCGCGTTCATGGACACTATCGTCCGGGCCAAACCGGCGGCAGCCAAGGGAACCTACATCAAGTCGGCCACGGTCTCGAGCACGATGGGACCGGGCGTCCGGCTGGATCTGGCGGAGTATCGATGAGCAAGACTGAACGCCAGGCGATGGTGGAAAGCCTCGCCGACGAGCTCAAGCAGTCTCCCAATCTGTACCTGACGGACTTTACGGGTTTGGACGTGCTTCACATGACGGAGTTCCGGAGCCGACTCCGGAACGCCGGTGTGCGCTACCGCGTGGTCAAGAACACGCTCATGCAGCGCGCCCTGGCCGACACCGATATGGCCGGGCTGGACGAGCACTTGGCCGGCCCGACGGGCCTGGTCCTGGCGGGCGATGATCCGGTCACGGCGGCAAAGGTGCTGGCCGATTTCGTCAGGGAGCACGAGCGCCCGGCGATCAAGATTGGCGTGGTGGACGGGAAGACCATGACACCGGCGGAGGTCAAGCACCTGGCCTCGCTCCCGCCGCGCGACGTGTTGCTCTCGCAGTTCGCCGGGGCGCTCGAGGCGCCGCTGGCGCAACTCGCGGGCATGATGAACGGTATGCTGTATCAGTTTGTAGGCGCCCTCGAGGCGCTGCGCGCTCAACAGGGCGCGGCTTCCTAATCGTACGGAGAACCAACGCATGGCGACGCAGCTGAGTAACGAGGACATCCTGGAAGCCATCGGGAACAAGACCGTGGTGGAGCTCGCCGAGCTCATCGACAGCTTCAAGGAGAAGTTCAATGTCACGATCGCTGCCCCGATGGCCGCCGCTGCGGCTGCGCCGGGTGCAGGAGCCGCGGCCGAGGCCGCAGCCGAGGAGCAAACCGACTTCGCGGTCGTGCTGAAGGAGGCGGGCGCGAAGAAGATCCAGGTGATCAAGGTGGTTCGTGAGTTGACGAGCCTCGGCCTCAAAGAGGCGAAGGACTTGGTCGATGGAGCGCCGAACGCCGTCCGGGAAGACGTGCCGAAGGCCGAAGCCGAGGAAATGAAGAAGAAGCTCGAGGAACAGGGTGCGACCGTTGAGCTGAAGTAGCCCGCAGCGGGTCCGGTGGGCCAAGCGGGCCTACCGGATACTCCGATGCGTACTTCAGTGAGACGGAATGGAAGCCAACTGCACGACGACACCTCGATTGATCTTGACGCCCCGCGTGGTCTCCGCCGGGGGTGGCGGAGCCAGGCCGGGGCCCTTTGTGCTGAGTAGCCAAGCCCATGCAGAATAGCCGACCGGTCATCACGTTCTCCAAGCGCGAGAGTGGCATGCCCATGCCGCATCTCCTGGACATCCAGACCCAAGCGTTTGAGAACCTCCTGATCCCCGAAAAGGAAGGCGACCGTCAGGACGTCTCTCTGGATCGGGTGTTCCGAGACCTCTTCCCCATCACGGACATCAACGGGAAGTACTGTCTCGAGTTCCTGAGTTACGCCCTGGGAGAGCCCAAATACTCGGTGGAAGAGTGCATCGAGCGGGACATGACGTACGCTGCGCCACTCAAGGCCAAGCTACGGCTCGATGTGTTCGAGGACGTCGACGGGCAGCAGCGGCTCAAAAACGCCATCGAGAAGGAAGTGTATCTCGGTGAACTGCCGATCATGACGCCGCTTGGGACATTCGTGATCAACGGCGCGGAACGGGTCGTCGTGAGCCAGCTGCACCGGTCGCCCGGCGTCGTATTCGAGGAAAGCATCCACCCGAATGGCCAGCGGCTCTTCTCCGCGCGGATCATCCCGTTCCGTGGGTCGTGGGTCGAGTTCACGATCGACATCCACGACGTGATCTACGTCCACATCGATAAGAAGAAGAAATTCCCAGCCACGGCCCTCCTCCGCGCCTTCGGGCACGGGGAGAACGTGGATATTCTCAGGCTATTCTACGCCACGAAGGCCCTCGACATCACCGGGAAGCTCGAGGCGCGGCATGCGCGCCGTGAAGTGATCGGGGCCCTCTTGGCCGAGCCCATCCCCAATCCTGAAGACGTCGAGGGCGATCCCCTCGGGAGTATCGGAGATGAGCTCACGGTCGAGCGGCTCGATGCCCTCCGTCACGTCGGCGTGAAGGCGGTCGAGGTCTTTGCCGGCTACACCACCATCGATCTTCGGGACATCGAGCAGCCGACGACCACACGGGAACGCGAAAGCCGGGTGCTTGCCGCCCCGGTGCCCGATCCCGAGACCGGGGAAGTCCTGGCGGAGATGGGAGTCAAGCTGTCGGAGTCGCTTCGGAAGAAGCTGCTCAAGGCGGGCGTAACCCGAGTCGAGGTGTTCTTGCCCTCTGGTCGAGCCGAATCCTCTCTGATCAAGAACACGCTGACCAAGGATCCCACTCACAGCGAGGCTGAGGCGCTCGAGCAGATCTACTCCCTGCTCCGCCCGGGGGAGGCTCCCAACCTCGAAACGGCCCGTGAGGCTCTCAAGCGCCTCTTCTTCAACCCGAAGCGCTATGACCTCGGGCGGGTGGGCCGCTACAAGATCAACAAGCGGCTCGGGACCACCGCGCCGGCGGATCACACGGTCCTGACCGAGGAAGACTTCGTCGCGATCATCCGCTACCTCATCGACCTGCGTGAGAGCCGCGGCTACACCGACGACATCGACCACCTCGGGAATCGCCGCATCCGGTCGGTGGGTGAACTGATCGCGAATCAGTTCTCGGTCGGGCTGTCCCGAATGGCGCGCCTGGTCAAGGAGCGGATGAGCATCAACAGCGATCCCGAGAAGATCTCCCTGGACGACCTGGTCAATGCCCGCACGGTCTCGGCCGTTATCCAGGCCTTCTTCGGATCGTCCCAGCTGTCGCAGTTCATGGACCAGACGAACCCGCTGGCCGAGTTGACCAATAAGCGCCGGCTCTCGGCCCTCGGGCCGGGCGGCCTGACGCGCGAGCGGGCAGGGTTCGAAGTTCGTGACGTCCACTATTCGCAGTACGGCCGAATGTGTCCCATCGAGACCCCGGAAGGGCCGAACATCGGACTCATCACGAGCCTGTCCACGTATGCCCGGATCAACAACCTCGGCTTCATCGAAACGCCGTACCGGGTGGTCCAGGACGGCAAGGTGACGGATGAGATTCACTGGTTGTCCGCCAGTGAGGAAGAGGACTACGCGGTTGCACAGGCGAACGCGCCGCTCAACCCGGACATGACCTTCCAGAACCCACTCGTGTTGACCCGGAAGGGCGATGACTATCCGTTGTTGCCGCCGGAGCATATCGAATACATGGATGTGGCGCCGGAGCAATTGGTCTCCATCGCCGCGGCCCTCATTCCGTTCCTCGAGCACGACGACGCGAACCGGGCGCTGATGGGATCGAACATGCAGCGTCAATCGGTACCGCTCTTGTTCCCCGAAGCCCCGTTGGTGGGGACTGGACTCGAGGACAAGGTCGCCCGCGATTCCGGCGCCGTCATTGTGGGACGCCGGGCCGGCAGGGTCACGCGAGTGACCGCGGATGAGATCATTATCGACGCCGGTGGCAGGCGCACCAGGGCCAGTGCCGCGCCGCTGTCCCGACTGAGCCAGCATGACCGGTATCGGGTGAAGAAATTCTGGCGCACCAATCAGGACACCGCCATCAACCAGCGGCCGCTGGTCCAGGTGGGCGACACGGTCAAGGCCGACCAGATCATCGCGGATGGTCCCGCTACGGACCATGGCGAGCTTGCCCTGGGCAGCAACGTCGTCGTCGCATTCATGCCCTGGTACGGTCACAACTTCGAAGACGCGATCGTGCTCTCGGAGCGCCTGGTGAAAGACGACGTCTACTCGTCGATCCACATCCAGGAGCTGGAACTCCACGTGCGTGACACGAAGCGCGGTCAAGAGGAGATCACCCGGGAGATCCCCAACGTCTCGGACGAGGCACTGGTGGATCTCGATGAACGAGGCATCGTGCGGATCGGGGCCCACGTGATTCCGGGCGACATCCTCGTCGGAAAGATCACGCCGAAGGGTGAGACGGAGCTCTCTCCGGAAGAGAAGCTGCTCACGGCGATCTTCGGTGAGAAGGCAAAGGACGTGAAGGACTCCTCGCTCAAGGTCCCGCCCGGTATGAAAGGCGTGGTCATCGATGTGAAGATCTTCAGCCGGATCGAAGACCAGGTGGTGGAGAAGGATCGCGGCGAGCGTATCGGGGAAGTCCGGCGCATCGAGAACGACGAAAAGGCGCGCATCAGCGCCGCCATGTTGGAAGAGGTTGCCGACCTGCTGGAAGGCCATGACGTCGCACTCATGCTCAAGTCCGGCACGGTCGAAGAGTTCTTCCCGGCTGGGACGAAGCTGTCGAGTGCGATGCTCAAGGATCTGGATCTGACCGACATCGACCTCAAGACGCTTCGGGTGGCCGATCAGGCGGCCAACGACCGCATCCGTGCGACCATCGATGCAGCATCCGCCGAGCGAGCGAAGGTGGAGGAAAAGGCCGAGGATCAGATCGACAAGATCCTGCAGCCCGATGAGTTGCCTCCGGGTGTAATCCAGTTGGTCAAGGTTTACATCGCCGAGAAGCGAAAGATCAGTGTGGGCGACAAGATGGCCGGCCGCCACGGGAACAAGGGCATCGTTGCCCGCATCGTGCCGGAAGAAGACATGCCGTTCCTGCCGAACGGTGAGGCCGTCGACATCGTCCTCAACCCGCTCGGGGTGCCCAGCCGAATGAACGTCGGGCAGATCTTGGAAACCCATCTCGGGTGGTGCGCGAAGCTGCTCGGCTTCGAGGCCAAGACCCCCGTCTTCCGGGGGGCTGACGAAGCCGAAGTTGGCACGTTGCTCCGGCTGGCCGGGTGCAAGTGGGCGGCGCAGTCGCTCCACCTCTTGGCTATGGCCCCCGACCCCGACTCGGAAGCCATCGACACGATGGTCGAGGATTTGAAGAAACTCGCCCCGCATGGCGAGAAGACGTCCATGGAGGAAATCCAACTCGGCCTCCTCGGGGACAAGAATGCGGCCCCGTCGACGCGTGCGCTCCATGACGCCGCGCGGACCTTTCTCTTCGGGGCGGCCGAGGAGATCGCCACGCGCGAGCAGGAACAGCAGCGTCACGAACACGCGTATCACAGCGCGCCTCCCGATGAGGATGAGGAGTCGCGGCCGAACGTGAGTGCCAAGCTCCTGAAGGAGCTCGAGGTGAAAGCCGAGGGGCCACTTGCTGATGTGCTGGTCGCACGGGGCAGCCCGGCCTTGGCCGAGATGCTCACCTCGAACGGTGGTGGTGACCTCGATGCCGCGGCCGAGGAATTGATGCGAATCGCCGGCCTCCTGCCCTATGGCAAGGCCCGCCTCCGGGACGGCCGAACCGGCCAGGAGTTCGAAGCCGACGTCACCGTCGGGTCCATCTATATGCTCAAGCTGAGCCACTTGGTGGACGACAAGATCCACGCCCGGTCGATCGGTCCGTACTCGCTGGTCACTCAGCAGCCGCTGGCAGGAAAGGCGCAATTCGGTGGTCAGCGGTTCGGTGAGATGGAGGTCTGGGCGCTCGAGGCCTACGGAGCATCCCACGTGCTCCAAGAGATGCTGACGGTCAAGTCGGACGACGTAAACGGCCGCAGCAAGGTGTATGAGGCGATCGTCAAGGGTCAGAATCTGCCGGAGCCCGGGATTCCCGAATCGTTCAACGTGTTGGTGAAGGAGCTCCAGGCTTTGGGATTGAAGGTCACGCTCGGCACGACCGCCGACGGCGACGAGTAACGAGGTAGCCAATGATTGATTTTCGCAGCGGACGGGATCACGCCGGGTCGAGTTTCGACTTCATCAGCATTCGTATCGCCTCTCCCGAGGAGATCCGAGGCCCGCGGGACACCAAGGAACGTGAGCGGCTCGAACTGCAAGGCCAGCGGACGTGGTGGTCATGGGGCGAAGTGACGAAGCCCGAGACGATCAACTACCGCTCCTTCAAGCCGGAAAAGGATGGGCTCTTCTGCGAGCGCATCTTCGGACCAGTGAAGGACTGGGAATGCCATTGCGGCAAGTACAAGCGGATCCGATACCGTGGCGTCATCTGCGATCGGTGCGGCGTCGAGGTGACGCTCAGCAAGGTCCGCCGGGAGCGTATGGGGCACATTGAGCTGAGCGTGCCCGTGGCCCATATCTGGTTCTTCAAGACCCTCCCGTCACCCATGGGCAACCTGCTGGGCATGACGCTGCGCGATCTCGAGCGGGTCGTCTACTACTCGAACTACATCGTCATCGATCCTGGGAAGCAGGAAGTGGAGCTGCATCAGCTGCTCGATGAGGACCAGTATCTCGACCTCCGGCAGAAGGCCAGCGCCGAGGGGGACAACGGGTTCAGGGCCGATATCGGCGCCCCGGCCGTGCGCGAGATCCTGAGCCGGCTCGAACTCAAGAAGCTGGCGGAAGAGCTGCGCTCCAAGGTCGCGACCGAGACCAGCCAACATCGCAAAAAGCAGATGCTGAAGCGGCTCAAGATCGTCGACGCCTTTGCGGGATCCGGCGACTCGGGCGACCTCCCCAACGATCCGAGCTGGATGATCCTGGACGTCGTCCCGGTCATCCCGCCCGATTTGCGACCCTTGGTCCCGCTCGACGGCGGGCGGTTCGCGACGAGTGATCTGAACGACCTCTACCGGCGCGTCATCAATCGGAACAACCGCCTGCAGAAGCTGATCCAGCACCGGGCGCCCGAGGTCATCCTGCGCAACGAGAAGCGGATGCTCCAAGAGGCCGTCGACGCCCTGTTCGACAACGGGCGCCGCTCCAAGGCCATCCGGGGTCGCGGCAAGCGGCCGCTCAAGTCGCTGTCCGACATGCTCAAGGGCAAGCAGGGACGGTTCCGCCAGAACCTGCTCGGCAAGCGGGTGGATTACTCGGGCCGCTCCGTCATCGTGGTGGGCCCCGAGCTCCGGCTGCACCAATGCGGTCTCCCCAAGGCGATGGCAGTCGAGCTGTTCAAGCCGTTCATCATCCATAAGCTGGTGGAGAAGGGCATCGCCGAGACGGTCAAGCGCGCGAAGAAGATCGTCGAGCGCGAATCGTCCGAGGTGTATGAGATCCTCGAAGAGATCATCCAGGATCATCCCGTCCTCTTGAACCGCGCTCCGACGCTTCACCGCCTGGGCATCCAGGCCTTCGAGCCGGTGTTGGTCGAGGGGAAGGCGATTCGAATTCACCCCCTCGTGTGTGCGGCGTTCAACGCTGACTTCGACGGCGACCAGATGGCGGTCCACGTGCCGCTGTCGTTCGAGGCGCAGCTCGAGGCCCGGGTATTGATGATTTCGTCCAACAACGTCCTCAAGCCGTCCGACGGCCGGCCGGTGGCGGAACCGTCCCAGGACATGGTTCTGGGCTGCTACTTCCTGACCAAGCTGCCACCCGGCTTCGATGAGCGGCTTGCCGGCGTCGAAGGCAAGGAGCGCGTGGCCGCGAAGGAGGAGCTCTGGAAGGACGCCCGCCGCTTCGGCAGCCCGGCGGAACTCGAGATGGCCCTGCTCAGCGGGTCGGTCGGTTACAACTCGGCTGTCTGGTTCTGGTATGTACCACCGCACGAGGCGGCCGATCCGTATCCGCGGTGGGTTATGACCACGGTCGGCCGGGTGCTGTTCAACAGCATCCTGCCGCGGCAGCTG
>JABDII010000237.1 GCA_013003805.1 Gemmatimonadales bacterium | reverse complement strand
GATCTCAATATGACCCGGTGGCCGGTCCACGCTCGAGGCGCCCAGGTAGGCTCGGTCACCTCGGCGGTCTACTCACCCCGGCTGGAGAAAAACATCGGCTACGTCATGGTGCCGACGGAATGCGCCGAGCTGGGCGCCACGCTCACCATCGATACTCCGGCGGGCGAACGGCCGGCGACTGTCGTTGCCAAGCCGTTCGTCGATCCCACGAAGGAAATGCCCAAGTCGTAACGGCCGGCCCGATGACCCAGTGGAGGCGGCGTTACTTCCACTCCACGACGCCGACCAGGACGAGGTCTTCGAGATACCGCCCTACCAACGGCGTGGGCACGGGACCGTACTCGGCGCTCAGCGCGTTCCGAATGTCGGTCACGGTCCTCGCACCGTCGATGAAGTTGACCAACTCGAACCGTTGGTTGCCGTTCAGGGTGAACTCGGGCGACGCGTACCAGGCGGCACGCTCCGGGTCCAACCGGCTCTGGGGCAGGCCGAAGTCCAACGGCCCACGGGTCAGGCGAACGGGGGTACGCGAATCGGCCTCGATCCTCGTCCGGCCGGTGGAGAGGCCGGCGGCCCGCGCCTCGTCCCGCAGCACGGTTCTGAGGGCGGCAGCGGTCTGATCGAGGCGGTTGCTCATGCCACCCACGGCGCGCCGGGCTATCTCGCTCTGGTTGAAGTTGCGCACCGACGCGATCGCTGTTTGCTCCCAAGCCGCCACGTGGGTCAGGGCGTTCCGGGCCTCGAACCAAGCAGTCTCGCGATTCCCTTCTTCCCCCGCCGAAGCCAGCATAGCGGCCCTGGCGCGCCGCGCGGTAGCGCCGAGCCGAGTCATGCCATTCTGTCCCACCAGGTAGGCCAAGTCCGCCGCCTCCGCGGGAGTCAGGTCCGACAAGTAGAGCGCCGTCGCGGTCGCGATGATCTCGCTCCGCTCGAGCTCCACCGGATCCACCTTGTCCGGGGTGTCCTCTGAGGTGTGGTGGGTGTAGTCGGGACTGTGGCCCAGCATCATCCCCGGCACCTTCCGGTCGATGAACATCATGTGATCGCTCCCGCCCGAATACGGGGTGACCCGATAGTTCATGGCGGAGAGACTTCCCCGTGGACTGCGAATGTTCATGCGTGATACCATCTCGGCCATGTTGGCGACCACGTCGTTCAGTGCCGACGGAATCGAGGCCGGTGTGCGGGTCAGGCCCATGCGCGAGTGGATCAGCTCGAGGTTCTCGCCCACCATGTCGAGATTCAGATTGGCCAAGACCCGGCCGCCGAGCGCGGGACCTTGGACTTCGGGGTGCTTGTCGAGGTAGGCCATGGTCCCATACCACTCCGGCACCCAGAGAAAACGGAGCGTCCGTTTGGGACGCGGCATCCGGCCGGATTCAATCAGCTGGTGAAGCGTTGTCGCCATGTCGAGCAGCGCCGCCGAGCCCGAGGCGTTGTCGTTGGCCGATTCCTTGGGATGATCCAGGTGGGCGCTGAACACGATCTCTTCATCTGGGTGCTCGGATCCCCGGATGACGGCCACCGGCACATCCATGAAGTAGGGTTCGAGACCGATGCCGGTGACCTGGCCATGAAGCACCACCTTGGTGCCGCGCTCGAGCAGAGACCGAAGCCGCGTGCCCTGCCTATTGGTCAGGTTGAAGCCGAAGGTGACGCGTTCCAGTTCCTCGGTGCGGGGCCACATGCCGGTGTACCCAAGCATGTCGGGGTATTCCTGGGCCCGATTGTCGTCCAGATAGCACACCACCGCGGCGGCGGCGTACTTGAGCACCGCCAGCCGGTGGACCGATCCGCCGTATCCAGTGGCCAAGACGAACTTGCCGGCAACGTCCTTCCCTTCATAGTCCGCGTCGCTGGTACCGCTCCCCACCCATACCAACTCGGCCGTGACGTCACCAGGGTTGGAGTAGGTGATGACGCTCATCGCAATCTCGGGGTAGCCGACGATCCGCTCCAGCCTGGGCTCGACCATCCGCAGCTCACCCGCCGTGATGTCCCAGCCCGAGGGGGACTGCCAGGTCTGGTAGGTGATCCGGCCGTCCGAGGGGAAGGACTCGATGAAGGCCACCGAAGCATCGAACCCGGCTTCAAGGAGCGTGGTCTCCACGTATTCGGCCGAATGCCGGTAGCCCCGCGAGCCTTGGATCCGATGGTGGCGAGTGATCTGAATGACGTGATCCTTCGCCCGCTCGCCCGAGAGGGCCTCGTGGAGCAGGTCGCGGCGACCGGCGTCGAGTAACGGTGCAAAGTCTTGGGCCGCGAGCGACGGCGGTACGGCGGTGAGAAGGAAGGCGGTCAGGACGGGCAAGGAGGCTTTCATGATACCAGTACTCCAGTGTGAACGGGTTCCCTTCCCTGCTCAGATACCACGGTCTGCGCCGGCTCGCAATGTCCTTCTCCTGAATCACATCCACCGGTGCCTGTCCCCGCAGGTGGGCAACGAAGATGGGCGACCGAGTCCGTCGGATACACTCCACGACGGAAAACGGGCTGTGTCCGACGATGTTCGCGATGGCATCTGGCTTGCGTTAGCGGTGGCAAGAGGATCCGAGACCGTCCACCTCTGACCGGGGGACCTCACATGAGACCGGCCCGTGACGGAGCATCGGCCAATGCAGCTGCCCGAAGGGATTGTCCTTCCCTGGCGCCGACCCGCTATATCGGATCACTCCCGGAGCTCGCCAGAGCCCGGCGCCCACAGCGTCAGAGGATCCCTCTCCCATTTCGGCCAAAGGCTGTCTTTCGGAGCATCACCGCTCGCCTTCGACCCGTCGGGCTCACGGATCACGCAGCTCACCTGTCAGGATAGAACAACGCAGTCGCACCTGCGGAACTCCGCCCTCCATGTCAGGCCGCGACATGGAGGGCGGAAGGCCGTTAGGTCGAGAGATCGACGCCATACCGCTGGGCCACGGAACCAGCCATCTTGCAGCGGTCTCCGTCGGCAAACTGCGGAAAGCGGAAAAAGGAATAGGTAACCCTCTCGAACGCTGAGACCCATGAACGATTTCAATGGAAAACGCGCCCTGGTGACCGGGGCCACGAGCGGTATCGGCCGGGCCACGGCCCGACTCCTGCTGGAACGCGGAGCGACCGTCCTCGGCACGGCCAGACGCGAGGCGGCACTCCAAGAGACCGCGAGCGACCTGGGTGCCGGGGACCGCTGGAGACCACAGGGGGGCGATCTGACGTCGGCCGACTTCCGAGCATCGCTCATCGCGGCCACCGAGGAGACCGGCGGCCTCGACCTCCTGGTCAATGCGGCCGGCATCCTGACGACGGGCACCTGGGAGACGACCGGCCTGGATGACTGGGACCGAATGCTCGACATCAATCTCCGCAGTGTGTTCGATCTCACGCGCCGTGCAATTCCGCAACTCAAGGAAAGCAGAGGCGCCATCGTCAACGTGAGTAGTGTCACGGGGACCCGGGCGTTCCCTGGTGTGCTGGCCTATTGCGTGAGCAAGGCCGGGGTCGATCAGTTGACCCGTTGCCTGGCACTTGAGCTGGCTCCCGACGGGGTGCGGGTGAACGCGGTCAATCCCGGTGTGGTGCGAACCGAGCTCCACCGCGCGGGCGGGATGGAAGAGGCGGCTTACATGGCGTTTCTGGAGCGCAGCAAGACCACGCACCCACTTGGCCGGGTGGGGCAGCCCGAGGAAGTGGCGGAATTGATCGCCTTCCTCGGCTCATCGCGTGCCGGGTGGATCACTGGGGAGACCATCGCGATTGACGGGGGACGGGCTCAAACCTGCAACCGCTGAATCGACTAGTCGCTCGATTCTTCCTCTGGCTCCAGCACCCCGATATACGGCAGGGTTCGGTACTGCTCGGCATAGTCCAGCCCATAGCCCACCACCCACACATCCGGGATGTCGAAGCCGAGGTAGTCCACCTGCACCTCGAGCTTGGCGCGGCTCAGTTTGCGCACCAAGGCACAGGTGCGGATCGAGGCCGGGTTCCGCGCCTGTAACAGATCGATCAGGTAGTGGAGTGTCTGGCCGGAATCCACGATGTCCTCGACGATTAGGACGTGTTTTCCCTCGACGCGGTGCCGAAGGTCCATCTCGAGTCGTACCTCGCCCGATACACTGCCTTTCTCATAGCTCGAGAGCCCGATGAACTCGATCCGCCGAGGAATGGTCAGGCGGCGGGACAAGTCAGAAAGGAGGATAAAGGCGCCCTTGAGCACACCAACCAGCACCACCTCGCCTTGGCCTCGATAATCCCGCGATATCTGAGACGCGAGATCGATCACGCGGTCGCGGATCGTGTCCTCGCCGATCAGTACCGGCGGTCCGCCACCTGGTTGTCCTGGAGCGTTGGTCATGGCAGATAAGTTGGCGCCCGGCGGAGAAATCGCAAACTCCCACATCCAACTTGCGCGCGCAGCGTGACTCGTTCCCCACTATCCCCCTAGAT
>JABDII010000236.1 GCA_013003805.1 Gemmatimonadales bacterium | reverse complement strand
GCCAAGAACCGCTCCAGCTCGGCCAAGGACGAGTCGCGTCCCTGATCGCGGAACCGGTAGTGCTCGGCCGGGCCGTCCGCGGGCCGCGTCCCAAGCCCATCCTGGCCCCAGCTGCCGTAGCCGATCCGCGCCAGGTCCTCGATGCCGCGCTTGAAGATCACGTTCTCTCGGACGAAGGCGTTGTTCACCTTCCCGTCGCGCACCAGGAGGTGAAGGATCCCGTTGGCCAGGGCCAAGTCGCTGCCAGGCACAAACTCCACGTACATGTCCGCGTAGTCCGACGTGGGCGTGCGCCGTGTTCCGATGTCGACGATGCGAACTCCGGGGTTGTCGCGCTTGTTCGCCAGGATGCGCGAGAACAGGACCGGGTGCATCTCCGCCATGTTGTTGCCCCAGAGCACGAAGTCGTCGCCGGCTTCGAAATCCTCGTAGCACCCCATGGGCTCGTCGCTTTGGAACTGCGTCATGAAGCCGGTCACGGCCGACGCCATGCAGAGCCGGGCGTTGGGCTCGACGTTGTTGCTCTTGAGCCCGCCGCGGAACCACTTGGACACGGCATAGCCGTCGAACACCGTCGACTGGCCCGAGCTATAGCTCGCGACCGACTCGGGTCCGTACTGGTCGAGGGCCTCCTGGTACTTCGTGGCGATGAGGTCGATCGCCTCGTCCCATGAAATCCGCTTCCACCCGTCGCCGTCGCGGAGCATGGGATGCTCGAGCCGGTCCTCGCCGTACAACATGCCCGGTAGGTGGTAGCCTTTGACGCACAGGAGCCCGCGGTTGACCGGGCTCTTCTCGTCCCCGCGGACGGCCATCACACGATTGTCCTTGACCCCGACCTCGACGCCGCACCCGGTGCCGCAATAGCGGCAGGGCGCCTTGGTCCAGGTCAAGTCGCCGTCGACCGACGCCGAGTTGCCCGCGAGGCGTGCGGCCTCTTCGCGATCGGCGCAGGAGAACGCAGCGATGCCCGCGGCCGACGCGCCGATGGTGGTCAGGAAGTTTCTGCGTTTCATAGCGATGCTTCCTTCGGCGTATGCATCAGTTTTGCTGCCTGCCGTACCGGCGCTCCATCTCGGCCCGGATCCGCTCGGCTTGCCCCTCGGCGCCTCTTTCGAACCAGGCATGCTCCGGCCGCGCCAGAATATCGTTCACGACCCGCTCCACCGCTCGCGCCGCTCCCACCCGACCCTCGGTCCGGGCGTGGCTAGCGATCTCGCGCGCCATCGGGATCAGCTCCATATAGAACCGCTCGGCGACCTCGTACATCCCATGCCAGTGGGTGTAGTCCGGCGCCATCATCGCGGCGCCGTGGCGCGCGCGACGGCCCTCGTGGTGCCACAGATAGAACCAGGCCCACTCGATCTCTTCGTCGAAGTTGGTGGGCGAGCGGAGCCCGTTGCTCACCAGAGCGCCCATGATGTCGCGACCCGGCTTGGCGAATTTCTCGTTGTACAGAATGACCAGGTCGTCATACTGCCGATAGAAGGAGTTCACGTAGTCGTCGGTGTGGCAGTGCGAGCACACTTCCTTCATCCGGTTACGCTTCTGCTCCGCCGTGTCGTGGATCAGCGAGCGCCGGGTCTCCGGGTCGGTCTCGGTCACGATCTCGTGGTTCACGTCGGTGTCCATGACCAGGCTCACCACTGGCCGGTTGGTCCACGAAATCCGCTCGCCCGGATCGTGGGTGATTCGCCCGCCGTTTCGGATGTTGCCCGACATATGGCAGGTGGCGCAGGTGGGTGCCGCCGCGTAATCCACGCCGAGGATCCACTCGTCCGCGTCCAAGTTCAGGTCATCCTTGAGATCCCGATATGCAATCCCGTGCTTGGACTCCTCGTAGATCTCCTTCTGCGGATGGTCGGGCCCAAGGTGGCACTTACCGCAGTTCTCCGGCTGGCGGGCCCGCCGGGGCGAGAAGTCGTGCCGGCTGTGGCAGGCGGTGCACGAGCCGCGGGTGCCGTCGAGATTCAGCCGCCCGATGCCCGTGTTGGGCCAGGTACCCGAATGGAGTTGGGGGCGACCGTCCTCGTCCCGCACGATGCGCGACACCGCATCCAGATTGGTGGGGCGTCCGTCGGCGTCGGGCTCGAGGTCGTCCACCGTGATCATCCCGCCGTCGGTGGAGCGAAGCGCCACCTTGGCGCCGTGGCATTGCTGGCAGCCGGAGAACGCGCTGGCGAAGCCGTTCACCGATTCCACCGCCTTCCCGGGTGTGGGCGAGTGCGGATTGAACGCCATCCGCGCCCCTTCGACCGTCTCCGCCAGGAAGTTGTCGAGCGACGCGAGGATGTTCCCTGCGGCGGCGTGGTGGCTCTGGGCAAATTCATCGGCTTCGTGATCGTGGCAGCGGGAGCAGTCGCGCGGTGTCACGATCGTCGCGATCTGGACCCCGTGATGGAGATAGCTGTCGGCATCCTCGAGCGCGGCCTGATGGCACTCCACACACCCCACACCCTTCTCGGCGTGAGTGCTCCCTTCCCAGTGCGCGATGATCCCGGGATTCTCCTCGGCGTGGCATTCCACGCACTCCCGCGACTCCGCCGGGACGGACACGTGCGGGGCCCTGAGGCCGGCTTCCTCTGCCTTGCGTGCCGTTTCCATCCACTGCACCAGCACCAGGGAGAGCAGAAACAGGCCGCCGAGTCCTGCGATGACAAGTCGTTTGGTCTCGAGAGTCATGGATGTCCTCTGGACGTACGCTCTAGGTAACTCACTTGGGTCATTCGCTTACCGAAGCCGCGCGCTTTTCGCCGCGTCGATCTAGTGCCTCACCATCGCCTCCCACACGGTCAAGCCGATGATCACCAACACGCCGGCGATGCCCACCCACACGCTGGCTTCCTGGAACTTCGTGTGCTTCCTGATCCGGTCGTCGATGAACGGCCAGGTAAACATCACGAAGACGATGAAGCCCATGCTCAGGACGGCCGCGGTACCACTGAACAGCTTGAGCCACCGGAACGCCACGTAGAAGAACCACTCCGGCTTGATCACCTCTGGGGTCTGGAGTGGGTTGGCCTGGGGGCCCAGCATCGCCGGGAAGATCGTGGCCAACACACTGAGCAGGATCATCAGGACCAATCCGATGATCAACTCGGTGTAGAGGTGATCTGGGAAGAAGTTGAACGTCTTGGGCGTGCCTCCGCTCTCTTCCTCGTCCTTGAAGCGGAACTCGGTGACACCCTGGAGGCGGATGATGGTGATGTGCACCGCCACCAGCAGCACGATGGTTACCGGCAGGATGGCCGCGTGCAGCACGAAGAACCGCGACAGGGTCGCCTGGTTGTAGCCGTCGCCCGCCAGCATCATCCGCTTCAGGAACCTGCCGATCAGCGGCACCGTGTCGGTGATGTTGGCCCCTACCGTGGCACCCCAGAAGCTCAGCTGCTCGTACACCAGGCTGTAGCCGGTGAAGCCGGTCATGAGGGTGCAGAACAGGAGGCACATGCCGACGATCCAGTTGATCTCGCGCGGCCGCCGGTAGGCGCCGGTGAAGAACACCCGGATCTGGTGCAGGATCACCGCCACGATCATCAGCGTGGCTGCCCACTTGTGCACGCTCCGGATGTACCAGCCGAACGACACCTCGCGCGTGATGAACTCCACCGACTCGTAGGCAGTGGTGGGCGAGGCCTCGTAATAGAAGGCCAAGAGGATGCCGGTGAAGATCTGGACGATGAACAGGTAGGCGGGCGTGCCGCCCAAGGCGAACCACCAGCGCTTCAAGTGATAGGGAACGGGCTCGTTGGTCAGCTCCCTGAAGTGCCCGCCGGTGACGGGCAGGCGATCGCCGAACCAACGGCTGACGGCTCTCATCGCGATCGCGTGGCGCTACGCATTGGCGCCCGAGTCCTTCTTACGGGGACGGCCGGCGAGGCAGGGGTCGTGTCCCGGCGCACTGATACAATCATCGCTTTCGATCACACCGCCCGTTTCGTTCGCTTTCGAGAAGCGCGGTGGCGGAACCGCGATGTGGAGCATTCCGTTTTCGACCTTCAGGTTGTAGCGCGGTAGCGACTGGCCCGCTTCGCCCGGCGGGCCGGCGGTGGCCTTGCCGGTCGGGTCGAACACGCCGCTGTGGCAGGGGCAGAAGAAGCGATTGTTCTGCGCCTCCCAGCGCACCTGGCATCCCAGGTGGGGACAGGTGCTGGAGAGGGCGATGAAATCGTCGGCGTCTCCGGTTCGGCTCCGGCGGGTGATGTTGATGGTCTCGCCCGCGGGGCCGCGATACCGGATCGCCTCGCCCACTTTGATCCCGGTTACCTCGGCCACGAACTGCCACATCACGTCGCCCACCGTGGCGGGATAGAGATACCGACCGGCGATCAAGCCGAAGGCGCCGTAGCCGCCGATAAGGCCGGCGCCCATGGCGACACTGGATATGTTCTTCAGGAACTCGCGCCGGTGGGCGCCCTCGGAATCGGGTAGGTCTTGGCGCCGCGCTTCATCCGCCATCTTCATCGCCCTCGCACGTAGGATGGTCGACTACCGACGGTGCTGCCCTCGCATGGACTCAGCCGCTGGCTCGGGAGCCAGGGGTGAAAGCCCGACTTCTTTAATACGATAAGGAGATGATCTTTCGGTAAGATATTTCTCTCAGGCGATTTAGCAACGGGTGCGCGAGGCCCGTAGGCAAGATCCCCGGACCGCGTGGTCTACTCCGGTCTGGCCCAGCGCTCGAGAATCGTGAAGCCGCCCAGGTCCTCACGCGTGAAGTACACGGACCTCTCACCGACGGCGAGCAATTGCCGCCCCGCAGAGCTCTAGTTTGAAGCTGGGGAACCCCTAATGCCCGCTGGGTGAGCATGCGCGAGCCAATCACCCCGATGGCATTGGCAGGGCCAACAACGTCTTCCTTTTCACGAACGTGCCGGCCGGGCCCAGCACCCAGTAGTCGAACCAGCCGCGCCAGGTCACCCGGAGTCCGAACGTTTCCGCGTCGGCCGGGACCACAAACGAGAGTGTCCGGGAATAGCTCTCGCCGGCCGCCAGGTCTTGGGTGAATGGGGGGAGACCGGTGTCGTAGGCCGCCGGCGGGTACTCCCGGCCGCGTTGATCGACCAAACGAAACCTTAAGAGCGACGGATGCTCCGGCGCCTGGACGGCATCGCTCCGCACCTGCACCCCGATGACCACGCGCGTGGATGCACCCGGTTCAGAAGCCCGCTCGGCCTGCGCCGCGAGGACCGTAACGTGGAGGTGGCAATCGAACCCGCAGAAGGAAAGCTCTCGAGACGGCTCGAGAACCCTGGTCTTGCTCAGGAGCGCGGGCAGGGCGATGCCGAGCCCGTAGAGCGTCACCGCGGCACCGGCGGTGGCGAGGGCACGAAGGGCCGCGCTCCGCCGTCCTCGGCGAAACGCGATCAGTCCCCAGAGAAGAGCGATCCCAACCAGGCCGAACACAGCCAGGGTCGCGAGGGTTCCGAGCAGATGAGCGAGCATCAGTGGTGCTCCGAGTCGTTGGTGTGTCAGGCCGCGGGGCTGGAGAGCCCGCCGAAACGGCGATCGCGATTGTGGTACGCGCCCAATGCCACCTCCAGCGTCTGGCCATCGAAGTCGGGCCAGAACACCGGCGTGAACCAAAGCTCGGCGTAGGCGCACTCCCATAGAAGAAAATCGCTCAGCCGTTGCTCGCCACCGGTCCGAATCAGCAGGTCGACTTCCTTTCCTCCTCCATCGGGATCGAGCGCGCGCAGGAAGTCCTCGCGCGTCGAGGCGTTGGCCAGGCGACCCGAGGCGGACACGATCGCGTCTCGGGCCGAGTAGTCCACCGCGATCCGGAGCAAGAGCCGGCTTCCCTGGGCGGTGATGCGCTCCGCTTCTTCAATGGTTGAGACCAAGGGCTTAGCCAACCGATCCCTCCGACCGATCGCGCGGAGCCTGACGCCGGCTTCCGCACAGCCTTCCGCATCTTTCCGGAGGTATTCGCCCAGGAGTCCCATGAGTGCTGCTACCTCGTGCTGGGGCCTCTGCCAGTTGTCGCTCGAGAAGGCGAACACGGTGAGGACTCCCACTCCTGCATCGGGTGCGGCGCGGACGACGCGCCGGAGCGCCCGCACCCCGGCCGCGTGTCCCAGCGTGCGGGGCCAGCCGCGCCGAGCGGCCCAGCGGCCGTTCCCGTCCATGATGATGGCGACGTGCAGGCCGTCCTGCCATGAGTGAGTACTTTGCTTCATAAAGCGCCGTCCCAAAAAAAAGAGAGGTGGATCAAGCATCCCGCATGGAGTCGATCAACGCTTCCA